>JAQUMP010000036.1 GCA_028718065.1 Chitinivibrionales bacterium
CTATGTGATAAAAGTAATCCGCACGCTGATCGCAATCAACCACGAGATAACCGTCTTTCACGGCCACCAAGAACCCCTCGATCCGATCGAGGGAACAAAAGGCTGGTTTGCATTTCCGGACCTTTTTGGGAAAAATTACCGCAACAATCGTTCGACTTTTAAAATGGCAAAGTCGACGTTGGCGTCTGTAAATCCCGATCTGATTTATATTCACCAGGTCCACAACCCTAAGCTGATTGCATACCTTGCCGGACGCTGGCCGACGGTCCGGTTTGAGCACGATATCGACCTGACCTGCCCATCCGGACGCCGCATGTCCCGCGACCTCTCTTTTGTTTGCAACCGTAAACCCGGTTGGATTTGTCAATGGTATGCTTTTACCCGGCATTGCATGCCGCGCAATCTTATTTTGGGCCTAAAGCGCATTCGGCAGATGAATCAAAACTTCGCCGCGCACCAAAAAATCCGGCGCATTCGCGTGGCAAGTTCTTTCGTTAAAGAATTGCTTGTCAAACAAGGTTTTTCGCCGGACCGCATCGCGGTTTTTCCCTATTTTACCGAAATCCCTCGTCAAGTATCACGCTCTGTAAATTGGGAAAAACCGAACGTTTTGTTTGTGGGAAGGGCCATCCCGGAAAAAGGCCCCCAACGCCTGCTTGAGGCCTTAAAAAAAATTAAAAAACCCCTGTCGGTCTCTTTTCTCGGTTCCGGTGACCTGCTGCCCCAACTCAAGGCAATGGCCCATGACGCAGATTGGCCGCATGAGGTGCAATTTTTTGGCTGGATCGACAACGCCCAAACCAGCGTTTTTTACCAAAAGGCCGCCCTGCTCGTTGTCCCCTCGCTAACCGAACCATTCGGCATCATCGGCATCGAAGCAATGGCGCATGCCATTCCCGTCGTCGCCTTTAATGTGGGCGGCATAAGCGACTGGCTAAGGCATGGGAAAACAGGTTTACTTGTTGCACGTAATAATATCGACTCGCTGGCGGAGGCGATCGAACGACTGGCATTCGATAAACCGTTAAATATCGAGTTTGGGGAACAGGGTAGACGAATCGCCGAAAAAGAGTATTCCCTTGAGCTGCATACCGGACGCCTGCTCGCGCTCTTTAACGATGTTCTGCAAAATCCGGGAAAAATATAACGGCAATGAGAATAAAAAAGCTATTGCGATGGTTTTATTACCGCGCCACGCGGCTTGTTTCCGCGCGGTGGCTCATGCCCTGCCGCAATTTTGTCTTTGAAGTCACCTACCACTGCAACCTGGATTGCCGCATGTGCTGCTATCTGCAGGAAATCCGCCTTAAAAAAGACGAGATTGCCCCCCGGAAAGAGATGGACAGCCGGGAAATTATGGCGATTATCAAGCAAATTCCCTTCCGGTCGAACCTCGCCTTTACCGGCGGGGAGCCTTTTACGAAAAAAGGATTTATGGATATTCTGGCGTGCGCCAAGCAACGGGGGCATGCGGTCACCATCGGCACCAATGGCGTACTTTTGACAAAAGAGATATGCGAAAAACTGGTTGATTTAAAAATCGAGCAGATCTGTTTTTCGCTTGACGGCCCCCGGGAAATTCATAATGCCATCCGGCAGCGGGAGATCGCCTTTGACGGCGTTACGCGGGCCATAGCCGACCTAAAAAAAACCCGTGAAAGCCGCAAGGCCCGCTATCCGCGCATCATGGTCAACGCGGTCATTCAGCCGGAAAATTTGCGGCACCTGCCGGAAACCGTGCGGATTATGCACGTCAGCGGGGCCGATACGGCCTGCATGGAAGCAATCGACGGTTCCCTGGAACGATCTGCCAGCCGGCTGCAGGACGCCCTGCCCCTTTCGATTTCTCCCCTTGACAAAGTACCTGAAATCGATGCCCAGCTCCTGCGCGAGGCGCTGGAACACTCTCTCGATACGGCAAAAAAAATCGGCATCCCGCTCGGTTTTTCTCCCGACGGCATGGATGTGGATGAGCTTATCCGTTATTACCGGCACGAAATTACCGCCGCCGAATGGCATTGCTCCATTCCGTACGAAACCTGCCGGATCTCGCCCTATGGCGATTTGTTCCCGTGCATGAATTACCGCATCGGTTCGGTGCGCGAGCATTCGCTCTACGCGCTTTGGGCGTCAAAACGCTATGCGTCCTTCCGGCGGCTCTTTAAAAAAGAGCATATCCGGCCCTTTTGCGTGGGGTGCTGCAAAATGGTCAAAACAATCGCACAATAAAATCTCTTTACTATGCGCCCGATTTAACGCTAAAATTAGGTTACCCATGCAACCGATAAAAAACGATAAGCCCACCGATATAAAGATCCATTTTAACAAACCCTTTATCGTGGGCAAGGAATTATATAATATCGCCCAGGCGGTACTAAACGGCCGTTTGGCCGGCAATGGCGAATTTACCCGTCGATGCCAGGAATATATCGAGAAAACCTACCGGGCCAAAAAAGCCCTGCTGACCACCTCCTGCACCGACGCGCTCGAAATGTGCGCGCTCCTGTGCAATATCGGGCCCGGCGACGAGGTAATCCTGCCCTCGTATACCTTTGTGTCAACCGCGAACGCTTTTCTCCTGCGCGGCGCAAAACTTGTCTTTGTGGATATTAATGCCAAAACCCTTAACATCGATGCTAAAAAAATTGAACCGGCCATCACCCCAAGAACCAAAGTCATCTGCGTGGTGCATTATGCCGGCGTGGGCTGCGAAATGGATTCAATCCTGGCAATCGCAAAAAAACACTCCCTGATTGTCGTCGAAGACGCGGCCCAGGCCATGAACTCGCAATACAAAGGGCAATACCTCGGTACGCTCGGCACGGTGGCGGCCTATAGCTTTCACGAAACCAAAAATTTTATTTCCGGTGAGGGCGGCGCTTTAATTATTAACGACGAATCTTTAATCGAACGCGCCGAAATACTCTGGGAAAAAGGGACCAACCGCGGCAAATTCTACCGCGGCGAAGTCGATAAATATACCTGGGTCGACATCGGCTCCTCGTTTTTGCCTTCGGAACTTACGGCCGCTTTTTTATATGCGCAATTCGAAATGGCCGAAGAAATTACCAAACGCCGCTTGACATCGTGGTCATACTACCGGGACCGCTTGCGCGCGCTTGAGGAAAAATCCCTGGTCCGCCTTCCTTTTATTCCGGAAACCTGCACCCATAACGCGCACATGTTTTTTATTATTTTAAACACCGAAAAAGAACAAAAAGATCTTTTAGCGCGTTTTAAAGAAAACAAGATCCTCGCGATTTTTCATTACATTCCCCTGCATACTTCACCAATGGGAAAATCCATGGGTTACCGGGAAGGCCAATTGCCGGTTACCGAGTCTTTAAGCATGCGCCTTATCCGGCTGCCGCTCTATTTCGACATTACCCCTGCCGAACAAGACAGCGTTATCGATGTTATTTACTCTTTTTTTAATTTAAAACGAACCGGGGAGTAAACAATCTTGGATTTTAATGAGTTAAAAAAAATCGTGGACACCTTCGGCGGCTGGCTTACCGAGAATGAAGCGGCGCTGCTCTGGAACCTCGCCCGGAGCTGCACCGGCAAGGGCGTGATCCTGGAAATAGGTTCGTTCAAGGGCAAGTCCACGAGCTATATCGGCCATGGTTCCAAGGCCGGCGCCGGCGTTAAAGTGTACACGGTAGACCCGCATGCCGGATACGCCAACATCGGTCAAGGCTCCACCTGGGAGGATTTTAAAAAGAACATCGCCGCGGCCGGGGTGAATGATATTGTCGTTCCGATTGTGGGCGTCTCGGAGGAAGTCGTTAAAACATTTACAGAACCCATAGAATTCTGTTTTATAGATGGGGACCACGATTACGAACCGGCAAAATTGGATTTTAACCTCTGGTTTCCTAAAATCATAGATGGCGGCATGATCGCCTTTCATGATTCGGTTTACCCGCGCCACATCGGCGTAGTTAAAGTGGTCAACCAGTTCGTATTCAAGTCAAAGTTTTGCAAGAACGCATCTTTTATCGATTCCATTACCTTTGCCCAAAAAGTTTCCCATACCACCGTGCTTGACAGGCTCAGAAACAGATATATGCTCTTTCTTAAAAAATGGTATTGCAGAAAATCGCGGCTGCTTTTACCCAAGTTTTTGCGCACTTTGGCGCGAATAGTTGTCGAGCAATTAAAACCACATTGAAAAAACCGGACTTTTATGGCCGATAACTTTCCAAAAATAAAAATTTCGGCGGTGCTCTTAGTTAAAAACCATAAACGCCATGTCCGGGCCTGCCTGGAAACCTTGCAATGGATTGACGAAGTGGTCGTTTTAAACGACGACAGTTCCGATGGCACCGCGCCAATCGCCCGGCAGTTTCCGAATGTGGTTGTTTACGATCATCCGCTTAACAATAGTTGGGCCAAACAGCGTAACTACGGCATAGAAAAGTCCACGGGCGATTGGATTTTGCAGGTTGATGTCGACCATCGCATACCGAGCGAGCTCGCCCGGGAAATTCGTGAAGTAGTTTGCGATACGCCTCATAATGGTTTTAAAATAAAAATTTGGGGCGAAGTTCTGGGCCGGATTTTCGGAAACAACAAAAACGATTCCAGCATCCCTCAGCTTTCCCGAAAGGGAAAGGCCCTGTACGATACCGTCAACGAAGTTCACGGACAATTATTGGTGCAAGGATCGGTGGGAACGCTGAAAGGATTTATCATTCATTTTGGCCCCTATTCCGACAGCCGCGAATATTTCTGCAAAAACATAAACTATGCCGAATCCGAAGGAAAAATCAACACGAGTCATAACAATAAAATTCCCCCGCGTAAAATGGGAACAGGCGCCCTGTACTGGTTTTTAATAAAACCGGCCGGAATATTCCTGCAAAAATATTTTCGCGGCGGCTATTGGAAGCGCGGCATGGTGGGGTTTCAGTATGCGATTTTGCGGGCCATCGGCTATTATATGGTATATTTACGGACCTGGGAACTTTACTATAAGGATTCGGAAAACAGCGAGCTGGTGCGCTACTGCAAAAAGCATGACATTCCGACGTTTTTGGATTGAAGGACCCCGCCATCAAGGCAGATAGGCCGGATTTTTTCCGAGTTTTCCTCCAAGACCGTGCGACAATCCTTTAATTACGGCGACTATTTTTGTTCCTGCCTTGGCCTGTTCCCGCACCAGAAGATACGCTAAAACTTTAATGCCGTAAAACAATAATTTTGCCATTTTGTCCCACCGACGATATTCCAGAAAGATATTGCTCTCGCTCCTGAAAGCGTAATAGAGCCTGAAGGCCGAAGGATAGATAGCGACCGGTTTCCCCAGCATGGAGTCGGCGGTTTTTTCGTAACGCGCCTCGATGCAACGGCTCTGGGGCGCCCAGTAACAGACATAACCAGCTTTACGCATGCGCAAAGAATACTCGAGGTCTTCGCCGTATATAAAATAATCGGCGCGCGGCGGCCCGATTTTGCGCACCATGCCGCCCACCCACAGTGTTCCGCGCCAGGGCGCAATTTCCAGCTCGGTGGCGTCCTGGCGCCCATGGTTACCCCCCACGCTGCGTACAGCGCCGATGGGATACCTTGCGACAAGCGAAGTATATGCCTGTAAAAGGTTTTTTAAAGAGTCCTTTTCAAGCCGCACGTCGTCATCAAGCGTCCAGATGCCGTCGCTTTTTTCCATTACCCTCCTGAACCCGGCATAATAGCCTCCCGAAGTGCCCAGGTTTTCGGGCAGTTTATAATACTTGACATTTATGAATTTATTCCGGACCATGCCGGCGGTTTCCATGAAACCACTATTGTCCACCACGACAACTTCGTCCGCCGGACGCGATTGCAGGGCCAGATCGTTGAGCAGGGTTTCAAGCATTCCGGGGTTGTTAAACGTTACGATCACAACGGCAACCTGGTTCATGCTGGGGGAGGTCCCTTTGACAATTCGATATTAAGCGATTCTCCCCCGCCCCAAAACAGCAGGTCAAGCAGGCGTAGAAGCAAGGCAAGGGCCAACCGGAACGGGAGGGAAAAAACGATGATAAGGATTAATCCCGATTGATTAAAATCTTTTTTCCGGTTCAGAAAGAGTTTTATTGACCGCGGGATAAAATATTCGGGAGTGGCGCTTTTGCAGGAAATGACGGGAAAACCGGCCTGCACGGCATATTTTTGAATCGTTTTTATTTTAAAATGGCTGAAATGAAAAGGAACATGCCAGGCCACCCAATACTTGCCGAATAATTTTCTTGCATAACTTTCGGCATTGGGCACATTTATAAAAAGCCGTCCTCCGGGTTTCAGGATCCGCTCTATTTTCCTGAGTGTTGCCGCCGGAGAGGGAACATGCTCTAAAACATGCCAAAGAATTACCGTGTCAAACGTACGATCGGGGAAATCGATGTTTGAAAGATCGCCGCAGCGCACATCAAGCCCCTTACAGCGACAGGTTTTTACGGAATCCGGATTAAGCTCGATGCCGAACGTGCTACAGCCTTTTTTTGCCAGTTCGTCAAGCAGGCCGCCGGTGCCGCACCCCACGTCTAAAACGGTCCCCCGGGCCTTTTGTAATACTTCGCTCAGATATTGGCCGTTGTAGGCATGCCAGAGCCTGCGGAGCCAGGGCTTGTTTTTTATCAATTTTTTGGCGGCGCCGACGCTGGTTTTCCGCTCGGTTGATTCATAATACTTGCGGTATAATAAGGTAATGCTGCGTTCATCCGGCCGGGGATTGGTGTACAGCATGCCGCAGGAATTGCAGCGCACGATATAACAGGGCTCGGGCAGTTCGGTTGGCGCGCCCGCCGGCAAAATTACCCTGGTATTTCCTGTTTGTCCGCATAGGTCGCAGCCTACTTGCTCCAAATTAATTTCCATGCTTTATTTTACCCTTCTTTAATGCTTTTTACACGTAAAATATTAGTCAGGAAGGGGCTGGCCGCCCTGATTTTAGGCTTTAGCAAATATTTTGGAAAGGGCTCCGCCCTTTATATCCCGTAAAGAAAATACTTATTATAGGTAAAAGATTTCCCCGTGTTCTTTCTCGGAGGACTGGTGTGTAAACGATTAAATCTGAAAAGCCTATTGTTAACATATAAGACTTAATGAGCTTTTTTATCTTTTAAATACAACAAGCATTTTCCTTGGCGGGTCTAAGGGGCGGCCAGCCCCTTCCAAAATATTTTATTAAGGCATATAATAGAAAAATATGTATAATTAACAAATGAATAATTACTTAATTAAAAACTGCAAAGAAAACACAATTCTCCATGTAGGCATTATTTTTGTATTAGCGCTTATTTCCCGGATTTGGTACTTAACAACCCCCTTCGGCCGAATCGGTGACGCAGACGAAGCGGTATTCGGCCTTATGGCGCAAAACATCCTCGCGCTCAAGGATTTTCCCATTTTTTGCTGGGAAGCGCACTACGCCGGCACGCCGGTCTGCTATATCGCCGCCATAATTTTTAAATTCTTCGGCGCGGGCTTTACCCAACTGCGCTGCGCCATGTTCTTTTTCTACCTGCCCATCCCCATTCTTTTTTATTTCATTTATCGCAAAATATCCGGCAACTTCGACGCTTTTCTTGGAGCGCTTTTTTTAATCTTTTGTCCGTTCCTGGTTTTGTCCTACACCATGGCTTCCATCGGCGGCTACGGCGAAACCATCGTTGGTTCGGCCCTGATAATCCTTGTAAGCTGGCATATTTACGAAAAGGGGGAAACGGTCCGAAACCGGGTATTTTTCTGGATGGGACTGCTAAGCGGTATTTCCTTTTACATCTTATTTTTGGCCCTGCCGGCCATTGCTGTTTTTGCCTTGCCCCGGGTTTTTACCGCGCAGAAAGAGCGCCTGAAAAAAAACTTTCTGTTCTTTTTCGGGGCATTAATCGGAATTCTACCCCTGATAATTTATAATTTGTCAACCAAAGGCGGAACGTTGTTCCGCGCCGCGGGCAGAAGCCTTTCCGTAGGCCGGGAATCGCTGCATACGCCCCTGGCCGGTTTGGTCCTGGAAATAATCCAGCAGAAAACATATTACCTGCTTGCCTGGATAAAATCCGCTCCCCTGCTGTTTGCCACCTATATTGTTCCGGAACAAAGCAAACCGATGCTCCAAAGCTTGTTCGGACTTTTGTTGATTCTTCTGATGATTGTTTTTGTAATAATCGCTTTTTCGGACGCAATAAAAGACCAAAAACAGCGCTGTTTCATGCGCGGATTTGCATGGTATTGTATCGCCCTGATCGTTTTCGGCTGGTGCGCGAATTTTACCCGGCCGCGCCACCTTCTGCCCCTGCTCACGATGATTCCTCCGGCGCTTTTAAGCCTGAGGTACCTGCGCCCGTCGTTTAAATTTGCGGGCCTTGCTCTGATATTTATTGCAGCAGGACAATTGACAGGATGGGCTAAGCCGTGCAAGACCCCGCCCTTTAATCCATACCCCGTGGCCGAATTTCTTAAACGGGAGTCAATCGGAGAGTTTTACGGATCGTATAAGGTGACCTATTCCATCGTCTTTGCAACAGGGGAAAAAATCGTTGGAACACCCTTTTTGCTCTCCGAGGGAGATATTATTTCCGACCGCCGGGCCGCCTACACCCGGCGCGTGAATGCATCCGCAAAACCCGCGTTTATTTTTGACGACGGCCAAAAACAGCTTTTTGCCGAATTTACCACGTTTCTGGCGGCGCACGACCTCCGCTCAAAATTCGCCCTGGTCGGGAACGCCTGCATTGCCTACGATGTTTCGGGGCCGGTAAAACCAGTCATCGCGGGGTTGACAAAAACGGTGTTTACGGAATAGTTAAAGCTCGATGCCCTTGGTGCTTACTGGAATATACAAGGTACATTTCCGGCAGAGCGAGGGCAGGATTCCGTTTTGAAAATCGGTCCGGATTCGGTGGATCTTTTCAATGTTGTGATCTAAGAAATCGCCGAAATCTTTAAAGTTTTTTAAACTGTCGATGTAGAGCGGGTCGTTTTCGGTATCGATGCTCGCATCGAAAACGCACCCGCAAAACCGGACGTTTCCGTTGCATAGAACACTGAGCGCGAACATTTTTTCGCACAGGAACGTCTTTTTAAAGGGAAGTGACTTTATGGTGACATGCCGCAGCCGCATTCCCGGAAGTAAATCATGGGGTTTTATGGCCCCGCTGCGGGAATCGAATACCTGCGTGGGCTCCTGAATAATAACGCGATCGTTTAAGAACCTCTGCACAAATTCCCGGCAAAATTCCGATTCAAGCAGCGCTTTCCTGGTGAGCGTCGTGCGGGGGTCAAAAATGATCCGCACGGAAGAATTGAGGCGCGCGTGCTCGGTGAGCAGGCCTTGAATGGATTTTTTAAAATCATCAAACCCGTTGGTCCCGAAGATGGTCGAAAAGAGCCCGGATTCAAACCCTGGAAAAGATATACCGATTTCGTCAACTCCCGACGTCAACAATTTCCCGGGATTGTGCCGATGGAGCAAAATGCCGTTGGTGTGAGTAACAATATATTTAAATCCAACCGCTTTTGCCGTAGCGATAATATCGATGAATTCGGGGTTGAGCGTGTTTTCGCCGCCGACCGAGGTAAGACTGAGGTTTTGAAAACCTTTTGCAACACAGGCGCCGGCAATGCGCTGGAATTTCTCCTTTGGGAGCAATAATTTCGTCCGGTGCCCGAAACGGTAATTGCAGAAAATGCATTTTGCATTGCAGACGGAGGATATTTCAATCAAGGCCATTGCTTTTCTGGAGTGCGGGGCCGGAAAAGGGAAAAAGAGGTTTCTTGCCAACCGCCGCGCCGGCAGAAAAAGGGGAATGGCCTTAAGACGCTTACCAATGGTTTTCGGCATGATTTTCATGGAGTTGCCTCGCCGGTATCGTTCCTTATTGCAACGAACTGAATAGTTTTTCCGTTTGGTATACATTACTCTCTATTGTAAAACAAGCTTCGATCCTTTTTCTGGCGGCAACACCCATCGATGCCCGCAGGATTTCATTTTTTAAAAGTCCGGCTGCCGCCCGGGCCGCCCCGCCGGTATCGCCGAAGGGAACCAGCCTGCCGCAGGATTCATCGGCAATGAGCTCCGGATTTCCCCCCACATCGGTTGCCACGACGCATTTGCCGCAGGCCATGGCCTCCATGATCGAGCGGTTCAAGCCCTCGTTGTCCGACAGCAGCACGTAAAGGTCGAGCCACGACATAAAGTCACGGATTGCTTCGAGCCTATTTACAAAAACGACATTTTTTTGAAGCCCCAAAGTTTCGCTCAAATCCCGTAAGCCCGCTTTTTGGGGCCCCTCGCCGACAACAATACCGCCGATTGCGGGGAACTGCGGCTTGAGCGCGGCGATCAGCCGGATAAAGGCATCCATGCCTTTGGCCTTTTCCAGGCGGCCGATGGTCCCCAGGAGCGGATGCGCATCTGTCAATGTGCACGGCGACGCGCTTTCCGCGGACAAGGGGCAAAAAGCATCGCAATCCACGCCGTTATAAATTACCTCCGTTTTGTTTTTATACCGGGCAAAGCGTTTGGCGGTCGCCGCGGACACGGCGGCGATTTTGGTCGCCAGCAGCGGCAAAACCAGGTCGTAAACACCGTCGGAATAGGACACGCGAAAATGAAAAATATTCGGCACATGCAGTATCCGGGCGACAATTCCGGCGTAACTATGCGCCCGGGTATCGTTGGAATGAATGAGCCGTATCCCCCGCGCTTTTGCCGCCTTACCAATTGCAACTACGGCGCGGATAATTCGGGCGGCATGAGTAATCCGAATGGCCGGCATGCAAACGACGGCGCAATCAATCTTGAGTTGCCGGAGCTTTTCATGCAGGGAGCCTTCCGAGCCGAGCACGAAAAACGGGGTAAATTTAGCTTTGTCAAGCCGCTTTACCAATTCCAGAAGGCTTATCTGGCCGCCCCCGATAATAACGCCGCTCGAAACTAAAAAAAGGATGTTTTCCGGTTTTTGCATGGGCCGTTACGGTAAGACCTCCCGCGCTGTCGCTTCGACATCGGCGACGGTGCCGTCCCAGGAAAAGTTCAAACGCGCAAACTGCGCGCATTGAACGCGCAGCTGCGGCCATTCGTTTTTGCGGGCGAGAAACAATTCCACGGCCGCCGCGATTTCCGGCGGCGTCGTGCCCGTGGATAGTAACGTCGCGTCCAGCTTGTTTAAAATCTCCGGATTTGCGCCGATAGGCGTGGCAACAACCGGACACCCGCTCGCCAGCGCTTCCACCGTTACCAGGCCGAAGCCTTCCAGTTCCCTGGTGGGCAGAATAAAAAGGTCCGCGGCCTGATAGGCAAGCGCCAGGACATCTTCCGACACCTTGCCCATAAAATTGACGGAAAGTCCAATCCCCAAACTTTGCGCCTGTTCTTCCAGTTGCGCGCGCAATTGCCCTTTGCCGATCAAGGTCAGGCACAGGCGCCCTTCGCCCGCGAGCAGCCGCGGCATGGCGCCCAGAAGATTTTCCAGGCCCATGCGGGCTTCAAGATTCCTGACTGTCAAGAGATGCACGCGGTCTAAGGGCCACTCCAGTCGCCGCCGGGCCTGCAAGGGCCCAAGGGCGGCCGCAAACTTTTGCAGGTCAGCCGCTCCCTTGATTTGCCGGACCGGCAGGGCAAGCCCCGGATAAAATGAGAGAAGACGGCTTTTCATGAAGCCGCTTAAAACCAGAACGGCATTGGAGCCGTGAATAAGGCGATGTTCTATCCGGCCGCGGATCCAGGCCATGATGGAATTACGCAGGGCTTGCGGTTTGTTAAACCGCACCCGGATAAGGTATTCCTCCGACCAGGGGGAATGGAAAAAGTAAAGACAGGGCGTTTTGGGCAGAATGCCGGCCAGGTAGCAGGCCACGCCCGTAAAGGGGGCATGAATCTGGATTATATCGAAGGGCCGCTCGGAGACAAGCAGCTTGCGCGCCTGCCACAAAGACGATATCAGATCGGATTTCCGCCAACGGTAACCCAGAAGATGCACGCCATTTACTTCCTTCTTAATTGATTCGTTCCCCAGGTGCCGCGCTAAAAAGAAAACATGCTCCCCATTAACGGCCAGTCGCTGGGCGATTTCCCAGGGAACGCGCGCCGCGCCGCCCGGAACTTCCGGAAAATATTCGTCGGCGACAATAAGTATTCGCCGTGGTTTTATTGGAGAGGTTTTTGCAACGACATGCTCATTGAAAGAAGCGGTCCTCTGCATAACCGTGGGGGTCTCGTTCATCGCCCTGGGCGTATCCATGTATTCCCGATGCCATATTTCCAGAATTAAAAGTCCCCAGAGCGCATCGGCATAATCGATTTGGCCGACCGCATGCGCATGACGCATTTGCTTAATGACCTCGGGCCTAAAATATCCCCGCGCCCGAATTTGGCTCTCGCTTAAATATTCATCCAGCAATCCGTTTAGTTTCTCCCGTATCCAGTGCGCCAGCGAAATGGAAAATCCCATTTTAGTCTGGGAAACCAGGTCGTGCGGCAAATAGGGTTTTAGAATGTCCTTAAGAATTCTTTTAAGCGTAAATCCTTTAATTTTTTCAGAGAGCTGAACACGCGCTAAATATTCCACCAGGGTTAGATCGCAGAAGGGAACGCGGGATTCCAGCGAATGCGCCATGGTAACGCGGTCGTTAAGGCACAGCATATCGGGTTCAAAGGACCGCGTGAGGTCGCCAAGCGCAATCATGGTCGGCGAGAGCCGGGGGGTTCTTCCGGCGGACTCTCCAAAGTTAAGGTATCGTTCGACCGTTTCTTCTTCCGGTCCGATATAGAGCGCGCGCCGCATTTCGGGCGATTTAAGCGGCGACATCCAGTTTGTGTACTGTTCCGTTAAGGTCCGGTCGGCCGTCCTTAAAAACCGCTTGATGCGCCCCAGCCAATTCACGCTTCCGCCGAAATTCGGCAGCACGCGGCTGGTCCTCGCCAGCGTCGCCAGCACCCCGGCCGGAAGCCATTTCAGGGAATCGGCCATCTTAAGACCCATATAGCGCGGATAACCGCCGAACAGCTCATCGCCGCCGAGTCCGGTGAGCACCACATGCACATGACGGCTCGTCTGCTGAGCCAGAAGATAATTGGGCACGCACGACGAATCGGCGAACGGTTCGTCAAAGCTGCGCACCAGGGGCACCAACAGGTCGTTTATTTGCAAGGGCAATACGAATTCATGGTGCTCGCAGCCGAAGTGGTTGGCGACTCGTCGCGCTTTGTCAAGCTCGTTGTAGGACTGGTCCGGCGGCAGATAGCCTATGGTAAATGTTTTAAGCGGCGAGCTTACATGTTTGCTGGCCAAGGCCACGATCGCGCTCGAATCAAGACCTCCCGAGAGATAAACGCCGATCGGAATATCGCTGACAAGCTGCCGTTTAACGGCATCATCCATCAGTTGCATTATTTCGTCATGATCGGGTTTGATATTTTCACTGGGGTCCTGCGGAGGCCGCCAATAGGTTTCCGTCTTGATCCCGTTTGCATCGGCCAGAAGGCGCGTGCCGGGAG
>JAQUMP010000037.1 GCA_028718065.1 Chitinivibrionales bacterium
GAGTTCGGCACGCTCAACAATCTTCCGACGATCCCGATCATGCTCACCAACGGCCGGAGCAAGGGCATGAGCGTCTGGATTGCCCTGCAGGACATGGGGCAGATTGACAAAATATACGGGAAGGAAATCTCACAGACCATAATAAACTCATGCGCGACGACCTTTACTTTTGCCGCCAACGACCCATATACCGCGGATTATCTCAGCAGGAAAATCGGCGACCGGGAAATACGGCAAACCAATGTCTCCGAATCGTCCGGCGGCGGGATCAAGGGAACCTCCTCGCAAACGACCTCCCAGCAAACCCTTAATGAGCGCGTCGTGCTTCCTTCGGAGATCATGAACCTTCCCAATCTTGTCATGCTTCTGAAACTTCCGGAATACAATGTTACCCCGGTCGCTCTTGAGATTGTTGCCATTCCACATAGCCAGGTCTCGTTTGTGCCGCGCGACGATATCGGCCTTATGACCGAGGCGGCCGCCCCGGCGGCGGCCGGGCGGCCGTTAGAAATCCCGGAGCCGAAAAATAAAGTGGCCGAAGGAGAAAAGGAAGAGGAAGAGGATGAGCGGTATTTTTTGTAAAAAAGATCACACAATTCTATATCGGGAGGGAAATAAATGAAAAAAACGACTTTTAATCCAAAGCCAATAGCTAATCTGTTCCATATTGCTCAACGGTGGATAACGATTAAAGTTGTTGTTGAAAAAAACGCATATTCAAAAAAACCAGGTCTTAAAATTTGGAACAACGAACTTGATAAATTCAAGAAAAAAGCCCTTCGAATGAAAATAATGAGTGTTATACATTCTGGTCTTATTCGACACGGGGAAGAGGGTAATTTTGATCCTAAACATGAGAAAAATATTCAAGGTGCTATTGTAGAAGATTTAGCAAAATGGAATAGATATATAGTTCCGAAGTCACTTCCATCTCTCATTATTGAGCCAGGTAAAAATAGAGGGAGACTTATAGAATTTTCGTCCATGCTTGGCGAATCTTTAGCTGCATTTGTTTTTCAAGCAAGGCACCCATCCTTACCAGCAACTATGCGTCGATTGCCAGAATCAAACGATTCAGATGTTGATTTCCTTATAACGGACAAAATTGGGAATATTATTGCTATAGAAGCTAAGGGTAAAAAAAATGGAGTCGGTTGTAAGTCAGAACTCAAAAAAATAAAAAAGAGCAAAAAGAAAAGGCCTGCTTCTATTTGTTATACTTTATTTACATGCTATAAAACAGTTAGCAATACTGATCTTCAGGAGAGTTATTTATTATTAACCGATCCACCAACCGAAAATGTACTGCCCCATGAAAGTTCGGTTGAATTTCTTGTAAGGCATTATATTAGCATTCTGTCAATTGTCGGTCTTTGGAGCATCCGAAAAAACCTGCTTGAAAGTTTTAAAAATGGTACTATAAATGAAACTCAAAATCAATTATTCTCACAAATACCGCGACCTCCAATTAAGGCAAGCATTAATGGAGAGCTGTTTTGGGGAAGATTTTTTTCGGCTCATTCGAATAGTGAAAGTGAGCACCAAGAAAAATTAAACATCTATTATTTCGGGATTTCCTATCAAATACTTGAACAACTGAGAATAAAAAACTGGAGCACCCTATTGGTAAAATCAAAACCGCCTAAATGTTTCAAGAAATTTGATCGTTTTTATAATATAATGCCAGACGGAACATTATCGATATTGTTTTCTAAGTCATTTGATATGTTAAACGATTCCCTTGATGCATAATATAAAGATGCACTCAGAAAATAAAGAATCCTCAGCATTAACCCCCGAAGATTTCCCAACGCTTTCAGAAAGCAAATTAAGACGGCTTTCTAGAAGGCACCTGCATCGAAAATGGCTGGAAAACTATCTCCGGTTGCGCCTTTTCTTAAAACAATTCGGCCGGTATCCGCATCTCAGGGAAGAAAACCCGAAGGGATTTACAATCGGTAGTTGGGTCAATACGCAAAAAAGCGCATTCCGAAATAGTAGATTACCTCTTTGGAGATATGAGCTTCTGGCCGCCATCAAGTTTTCCTGGCCCAGAAGAATTGCAAGCTGGCAGGAGGTGTTCAACCGGGCCGTTAAATTACAGCAACGCAAAGGCGGGCCTTTGAGCAAATACGGCAATGTCACGAGGGAAGAACGATCATTGAAAAACTGGGTTTATAATCAACGGGTCCTTATCGGGAAAGGCGGATTGGAAAAGAAAAAAGTCAAACTTCTGGAAAAATCGGGTTTGCTGAACGATAAGAGAGAGCTTGATTGGAATAACGAGTATTCAAAAGTAGCGGCATTTATCAGGAAAAACCGCCGCCTTCCGTCCGCCCATAGCGCAAACAGGGAGGAAAAACATCTTGGTAAATGGCGATTGCTCTTTGCCGGGAAATATCAGAAAGGCAAAATATCAGAGAGGCAGTCTGAAAAAATAGCCGCTCTTGGACTTGACAATAAGATACGCGACCTTAAATGGAATAGTAAAATATCGACGATCAGGAAAATATTGGAATCCGGCATTAAAGCCGGCAAAATATCGGGTAAGAAGAATTTTCGCAGGAGTCTCGGCAAGAACCTTTATTATTGGTTGTTGAAACAGCGTCGTGATTATCAAAAAGGAATTCTTGAGGGAAACAGAGCCGGGATTTTAAGAGAAAATAAATTGCTTTATAACGATGATTGGCTGAATCAAATTAAACCTTAGTTTTTTATAGCGGGAAACCATAATAATGCCTGAATACATAGTATGGCGTGACGAATTCAGCGTGCGATTTGACGAAATTGACAAACAGCACTGGCAGATTATCGGCATCATAAACGAAATGTATCAGTGTGTAAAAGGCAATGGAACTGAAGATAAATTTGTCGAGGCCCTGGGCGATCTTAAAACCTATACCGAAACGCATTTTGCCTATGAAGAAGGCATAATGCGTCTTGCGGAATTTCCGGCGATTGAGGAACATGAAAAGTTGCATCATGCAATGGCCGAGAAAACCGCAGGACTTTTCAAATTAAAATTAGGCAATAAAAGTCAGATCAAAGAAAAGGCGCTTGATTTTTTGAAGGAATGGTGGGTAGGTCACATTCGGGCGAAGGACGTTGAATACATTCCCTTTGTGGAAGCATTGAGTGCAAAAATTAAAAATGGCGGCGGATAAGGCGGGCTTCCCGACTATAATATTTGTCAATGAGTACTATCATTTAGAACACATCCAGGTTGACTCCCCGGCTGGAATTGGATTTCATCTTTTCAATGATCTGCATTATCCCCGGTTCGCTTAAAAAAGGCCGGAAATTTGGTTCGTTCAGCACCGAGCCGGCATCGACAAATCCGAGGCTAACCGCAGCTTCCAGTTCCCGAATAATACCCGCAACATCCTTCTTGCAGGCGTAAACCTCAGCCATCAACCGATGAAGGTTAGGGTCCTTATCATCAATCATTGAAGCCTTCATCAATGCATAGAGCATGCCGTCGGCATCATCAAGCTTATCATATATGCGAGCAAGCATTAGCCATGGAGCAAGTTCATGAGGAGATATTTGAGCAGTTATCTTGGCGTGTTTGAGGGCAAGGTCAAGCCTTCCGATCTCAATAAAGCCGGCCGCTAAAGAATAATGCGTTGATAGTTGGGTTTTCTGTTGACTTGAGGTCTCCATATCCGCGAGCAGGCAGAAATTATCCTTATTGAGCCTTGAGGGAATTTCATTAAACGGCCAGAGATAAGCGCCTCGACCCACGTTGCTCAGATCGATACCCAGGTATACTCCATTCATTTTTCCCGATTCGCTTAAGAGCAAAATTTCAGATTCCGCCTGCTTCAATTGCGCATGGTCGAAATCCAATTCAGCGGTTTCTCTTTCTGTATGGGCAAAGTAGATGATCGTCGTATTCCCTTTTTTTGTTGGGAAGAAAATACTTGAGACTTTTCGCCCGCTTGGGGACATATTGATAGCGGTTTTATTCTGGGCGTCCGTAATCCGCTGCCGAATCTTTTTCTTAATGGTTTCCCAGAGGTCCTTCCCTATTTCGCTCAGAAAACCGCTTCCGATTCCCGACAAGACCGCCACAATGATAAGAGGAAACAGCTCTTGGCCGGAAAGCGCCCCTCCGATGGAATACTCCTCAAGCGCAATTCCTTCGATATCATGACTTTTATCCATTTGCACCATTCTTTCCGGTTTGAGATAATTTGTCTTTATGTAAATGTTGGAATCAAGCGCCCGAAATAGTTAGGACTTTTCTTCCCGAAGAAAAATACATTAACTCTGAAGCGTCCGCTAATTTACACCGGGAATATTGTAAATTTCCGGCAAGTATAAAAAGGGCCGGCACGGAATCAGGCTGTCAGTTCATCGATACACTTCAACAATCGATCCACAATGCCGGCCCCTTTTTCCACTATCGGATATTCTCTCTGTTTTAGTTTAATCCTTCCCGGCGAAGACGTTACGATCACCGCTTTTATATTTCCGAAGACGGCTTCGATCTTTTCCAACAAGTCAACTCCGTTCATTCCGTGCATTTGGTAATCGGTAATAATCAAATCAGGCTTTAAGTGGTCGAAAATATAATTAAGGGCGATTTGCGGGTCGGTAAACCCTTGCACGTTAGTGTATCCATCTTGGTCCAGGATGAGCCTGAAAAGATGCAACGTCTCCGGTGAATCGTCGATTATGATGATTTTGTTTTTCATGGTGCACTCCTTCGGGAAATAAAAAGGGACGCGACAATCGTTCCGCCCTGCTCCGAGGTACTGGCGTACCCGATATACAAGACGGAAGAAAGCGCGCCCCGTGAAGGAATGCACTTCCCGCTCGTTCTGTATATCTTAAAAACGCCAGTTTTCGGAACAGAACAAAAGTAAAAAGATTTTGAATAAAATTAAAAACCGCTATTCGCTTTTCCTATAAAACTCCCTTCATAAAATCCGTCAAGTCTGTAAGGCATTAAAGTTTACATTTAGTAATTATATAATAATGTTCTATACCATGATAAGATTTGTTCGGTGCTTCGGGTCTATTGGTGCGTTTTCCGGGTCAGCCTCCTTTAAAATTAAGCTCATCTATGCTCTTATGTCAAACAATATTTGATGTCATTTTAGTGCCGGGTTTTATCGACATTCCGGTTTTTTCTTGCCTTTCCGTTAAAAACGACCTCGTAGGAAGCCCTACAATCAACGATCACAGCTTCGGCCATGCTTTAGCACCCCCCTGTTTTTGGGGTTAAATTAAAAAGTTAGGACGATTAACAAAAATCGCAGACAGTGCCTGCGAAATTACCATTTGTCGGGAGAAGAGTCTCCCCCGCTCCGGGTTGGCGAAGACGCCTCTGCTTTTTTCGGTTGTATGCGGTTATAGGCGCGGTCCGGCAGACCGCAGGCCCGCCGGCGATCTTGCGCTACCCCTTCTGCGGGGTTCAACCCCGCAACGCCCCATTTGCAAGACCAAGAAAGAGCGCATTCGCTTTTATTCTTATCACTATTCAATCTGCTTCATTGCCAAATCCAAATCTCCTGTTGCCGGGAAAAACCTAACTTCGCAAAGAGTAAAGGGAGGAAAAAGCCTCGGAAAGACATTTCCTTTCGGCCATGCCTCAGCAAACCCCTGCAGGCGGCAGGGAATAATCGGAATCTCAAGTTTTTTAGCGAGGGCATCCGCTCCTTTTTTGTATGGAACGTCCTTCTGTCTTGTCCCGGCCGGAAAAATACCGAGATACCGTCCTCGATCTGCAAAAAGTTCTCTGCCTTCATTTACCCCCAAGCCACCATCCTCATTCACGGGAATACACCTGGCCCCTCGGATTAAAAATCCCATTAATGGGTGTTGCCAAAGCCTGCGCTTGGCTAAAAACCGTACATTTATTTCCAACTTACGAAGAACCAGGGACCAGAGCACAATCCCATCCGCATGACTGCCGTGATTGGCGACGATTATAAAGCCGCCGTCTTTTGCACGGTGCAGATGTTCGATTCCAGCTACCTGCACTTTGCAAATACAACAAAAATAAAGGGACACTGCTCTGGATATGACGAACAGCACTACCCTATCAATTACCTTTGGTTTGTTTCTCTCTGCCATGATTGCTTCGTCCTAATATCTGCATTATTCCCTATCCGAACCTCTCTTAAAATAAATCAGCCAAAAGTTGCATCGAGCGACTTATTGGCTGGTAATCCCTGTTTTTAAAATCAAAAAATTAAGAGCCGGTCATTTTCATTCCCTTGTAAATCCCGCTATACCCCCCCACGGGAGAATAAATCAAAATACGGCGCAAGCCGGTTCGCGCAAGGGTATCCCGCGCGATTGTGTCCTTCGGCACACCCTTTCAGGGTTTTGGCTCCCCCGCCGGCGATGACCGGTCCGCATTCCGTGTCGGTTGCACCGCACTGCATGTCGCCGGTCTTTGGCCCCGGCAGTCCCCCCAAAAATCTACAGGAGCCCCTCCCTTGCTGCGCTTCCGTCAGCGGTAACGTTCGGCCACGGGGGCGTTCCCCCGTGGGGGGGATGTGTCGCGTAGGCGAGACCAGTTAATAAACCCTTTAGAAAGGAAAAGAACAATGAACGAGACACTTGAGCAGCCGACGACCGAGACGGAAAAGACCGTATGTTTTCACTCATGGACAGTTGAACTCTACGAGGGAAAAGAGAAGTGCATGCACTGCGGCAGAATTGACACGCACGAAAACTTTAAGATTGAAAAAGCCCTGATAATTCTTTCCATGTAACAAACCAAACGACAATTAAAAGAAAGCCTATAAAATGAATACGACGCAGACAGACATCTTTCCGACCGACCGGAAAACGACAAACTCAAAGCCGAAAACCTACACCGTGCAGAAATTTCGGCTTTCCTATGTGAAAGAAACAACCCGCCTGAACAGAATCAGGATTATCAACCGCAACGACGTTTCGGAATTCTGCAAGCAGTACCTTTCACCCTTGCCCATAGAAAACGTGTGCATCATTGCGCTTGACAGCGGGAACAACATTATCGGATACGAAGCCCTCGAAGGCGCAACCAACCAATGCGCAATTTACCCGGCAAACGTGTTTCGGTTTCTTTTAAGCGCCGCCGCGACATCCTTCATAATCAGCCATAACCACCCCGGCGGCAGTTCTCGCCCAAGCGAAGCAGACTGGAATATTACCGAACGCCTTCAAAGCATCAGTAAAATGCTGGAAATTCCTTTGCTCGATCATATCCTCATCACTGAAACCGACTGCATTTCATTGAGAGAAAGCAGCCGATGGAATCAGAACTAAAACAGGAAGGCGGAAATACAATGAGCACAAGAACAGACCTTTTCCCGCAGAGTAAACCCATCGTATGGTGCAATGACTGCAAGAAATACGTCAAGGGCGTAGAATGTCCCTTCTGGAACTCGGAAGATGATTGCCCGTTCGAGCTTGACCCTAAAAGTCATTGCGCGGATTTTTACACAACCGACCATTCAAAACAACTCAACCTTTTTAATTAACATTTACCTTAAAGAAAGGCTTTTATTATGTCAACGAGCAACACCGCAGGCAGCAAGGCAGTAAACAAAATTCTTGAGGCGTTTGAGAAAGGCAACATCCCCCAAGCGATCGCTTACAGCACCTTTACCCCACCGGCCAACATTCCGGCGTATAAATGGACGCAGCGCAACCGGGCGCTTGCCTTTTTGCAGGGCACCGGCGACGCGCGGGGATTTTCCCAATGGAAAGAAGCAGGCCGCCACGTCAAGAAAGGTGCAACCGCAATTTTCATTCTTGGCCCGATTCTCAAGAAATCAAATCAGGTTATGGACATTTTTGACGAGAAAACCGGCGAGACACAGCACGAAGAAATAATGGAATGCGTCGGATACCACGCCATCCCGGTCTTTCGCGTTGAGGATACCGAAGGCAAACCGCTTGAATATCTTCCCCTCGATGTCAAAGCCTTACCCCTTGCCGATATTGCCGCCCGCTGGGGAATTGAAATCAAGGCCGGAGCATTTAACGGCGAGTATTACGGGTATTATTCAGACGGGAAAAAAGAAATTGTTCTGGCAACCGACAACGAACGAACGTTTCTTCATGAACTTTCGCACGCCAGCCAATACCGCATCGACCCGAAAGCAGAACAGGCCCCGGCTTGGGAAAAGGAGATAATCGCCGAGCTTTCCGCGAGCGCCCTTCTTTACATGATGGGCAAGGAAGGCCATATAGGAAACCACTTCGCATACATCACCCGATACGCCGAACAAGCGCACCTTTCGACCGTTAAAGCCTGCATGAAGATTCTTGACACATGCTTAAAGGTCATCAATGAGATCGTTGAGGCGTCCGAAACGCAGGAGCTTAACCAGGCAGCATAAACCAGGGCGGGAACGTTCCCGCCCCTTTTCTCCGGGAGATTATGTAATGTCAAGAGTTATTCTGTTTCTTATGAAGGAATTTGACGGCTACGACGAAGACCAGGAACTTTTCGACGAAATCAGGGCAATTAAATCGCCTGAAAAATCCATTATTGACCGGATTTTAGAACAGGTTGAAGCGAAATAGTTTCGCTTCAAATTTAATAAACCACAAACCGAAAGGATGGAGCGTATGGAAGAACTGCTTAAGGAAATCAAGGAAACCGACTACGAATTGTATCTTGTAATCGTGAAGATTTACAAAAGCTACAGCATCGAAATAAACGTATAGCCGCGGCGGACGACCCCGCAGCGATCGGCGGCAGGGGACTTCCCTCCCCTGCCGATATTTTCACGCCGGGAAGACCGCATCGAGCGGTCTTCCCTTTTTCGGCCAGCCCCGCCCGTTTCTGCTTAGAGCGGGTCTGGCATTATTCTCGCTAAAACACCAAAAAATACTCCTGCAAAATTTTTAGCGTCTTGAACAGGTTTGCCCCTTGTAGTTCATATTCTAAATTACTTATTTCATCCCCAAGCCCAGACCTCTCCAAAATATCGTACGCATTGTCAATTATTCTTTTTGTGAAAAGTTTTTCGTCATATTTATAGTATTCTGTGTTGGCAATGACGGAACTTATCCTGTACCCTGGTTTGCCTGTTATTTTTTTGAGCTTAATGGGCGGCACTTTACGGGCAAACACGAGTTCTTCTAATGATTTCGAGGGGTTTTCAACCATATTGACCGCGAGCGTCACTAATACATCCAGGGGCTTATGTTCTTTATCTTTTTTATCTGTTTCCGCCTTGACCAGGATTTCCGCTAAGACCGCTCCTGTTATATGCACATCCCTCTTAAAGGGAAAATCGCTCCTGCGGAGTTCCAAAAGCGTTTTGGGGTTTGTAATGTTGGCAAAAGGGAACGTTCCTTCCCAAGCACCCGTTATTTTTATATCCGGCGCATCCTTTATGTCAATATTAGCTTTATTTATTATGCCAATCAATTTTCCGTTATCAAATACCTTGAAGACCATAGAAAAATCCTCTGCTTGGAATAGTATTTAATTTTGAAATTATTGCGCATTTATTTTCAAGCCATCAAAGCTGCATTTTTCTCTAAGGAGCAAGGCTATCCACGAAACGGAAATATAGTACGTTAACGCGTCAAACATCATCTTTTTTCAGGGCGCTCCCCCCCTTAGCTTCCATAGAACCCATTATCGACCGCATCGGGCCTGCCGGCGATCCTGCGCTGCCCTGCTATAGGATTTTACCGCGCGCGTACCTTTTTGATATTACCTAACAAATAATGTATATTATATACTGTGTTAGGTAATACGCACAGGAAACCCAATTTTTTAAAAGACTTAGATTATACCTAACATAATAATGTATACTATGGTAGTGTTAGGTAAAATATTATGAGCAGCATATTCCATGTAATCAAAGAAGAGTTTGAGCGGCTCAACGAGGCAAAACAAGCCTACGAATCTGCTATTAAGAAAGAAGAACAGGGCGCTCCGCAGGTCAAACGGATCGGCCGCAAAGAGTATCTCTATCTTGCCCGGCGAATGGACCGCAAAATAGTATTTCGCTATATCGGCCATGCTGATAGCCGGAATGCTCTAAAAATTCTTGATTCCATTAAACGACGCCGAGAGTATTACAATCTTTTACGCGGCGTTAAAAACGATCTCAAAGAGGTTAGGAAGGTCCTCCGTGGACGAAAAATTTGAGGTACTTGGAATGATAAATTTTTTATATGGGACTGATTTTCATGGGAATGAAAAAAAGTTTGAGGACATCCTGTTCCATGCCCTTGAATACAAAATTCCTTTGATACATCTTGGCTGTGACATTCTTCCCAAAGGATCCAACATTCTTTCGGAACAGAAAAAATTCGTTAACGGGTATCTCAAAAATTTCTACGACCGGTGCCATAAGCACAGCATAGAAGTGCTGGCCTTCTGGGGCAACGACGACGTTTACACCCGCAAGAAATATTTCTTGAAATATGCATCTCTTTTAGACGAGACCTCTTATGTAAAAAATGGGTACACCTTCAAGGCTTACCCCTATGTCCAGGATTACCCCTTCGGCCTGAAAACCGCATGTAAACTTGACCGTATTGGCTGGAAATGTCCCGATCCATACGTCGGAGCGCCCATCGACTGCGGGGACGCGGGGTTCGAGCCGATCAAGGACATCGAGGAATACTTTTCCAGGAAAGGTACCATTGAAGATGATTTAATGGCGATCCACGCCGATCGCAGAACCATCATGGCCATTCACCAGCCCCCGTTTGGCGTAGGGTTGGATGTCTGCTTAAACGGACACAAGGTCGGTTCGGAGGCCGTTTACAACTGGATTGTGCGTGAGAAGCCCCTTTGCGTCCTATCAGGCCACATCCATGAGTCCTACCAGATGACCGGGGAATGGGAAGTGAGGATAGGAGAAACGGTCGTGATCCAGCCCGGCCAGAAGGAATACAAAACCACCTTGGTCTATATAGAGCTATTGGATGACTTGGTCAAGGCGGAGATAATTCAAAAGGGGTAATGCTTTATTTTTGTTCACCTTTTGAGCAAGAGCTTATTTTTCGTTTCATCTGAATCAAGGAGCAAAAATATGAGCCTTGAATCCCTTCAGGCACGATTAAAAGACGCAGGGATTACAGATTTTACGCCCCAGGGCTTGCTGGAAGACGCAATGAAAAACGGGGACGAAACTTTGATTGAAGCAGCGAAAAAACTAGTTGCATCCGCTGAATTATTCGAGAATAAAAAAGCAAAATTCCTGAAAGATAACGCAGCCGCGATAGAACAAATCCGTCAGCGCGAAGAACGTGAACATCTATTGAAAGTAAAGAAATTTAAGGCTGATCACAAAACTGAAAAGCAGGTATTGATCTGAAAGAAAAATTAAAAGCCCAAGATTGTGGCCTCCCCGGCTGCAATTGCGGTCTCTGGTTTGACAGCCGCCGGGGACCGCTGGGCATTATAAAGGAAAATTCATGGGCGAGCTGAAAGCCGCTTCTTTCAATACCCGAATGAGGCCGAATGCCAACTTTTTTATCTAACCCATTCCGTCGTTAAGTTAGAATAGCCGGTTCTTGTTTTTAACCTGTGATTAGCCTCGTTTCATGTCATATTTGCTGTTCATATCCCGAATAAAGTATAATTACTATATACCCGGAGGAAATTATGACCCAAGATAAAAAAAAACGTAATACTGATGATGTTGATTGGAATGAACTTTTAACCGCTGGGAGCATGATCGGCAATTTGCTTCAAGCCGCCGATAGGTCCCAATTGAAGGCTGCACTTAATTTATCACGGGAGCAAGTTACCGCGTTAATGCAACAAAAAATGATTCTGAAAACTCAATTGACAAATCTCCGAAGTGCATTTGAAAAAATGAAGATTGCGCTATTGACGATTGAAGAACAAAACAAGCAACTCAATCAAAGCTGCAAAGAGAAGGATAACCGTATCACTGAACTGACTCGGAAAATTGAATCTCTTGGAGGGAAAGCCTGAAATGAATGCTAAAACACAGAACATATCCCAATGTGGCACACTATCGGACGAAACCAGAGAAATGGTGCGAGGATTTGATGAATTTTTACGTGTTGCAGGTGCGCCTTCTCCTAAAAAAAGTGCTCACCGCGCAATTGTTTTACGCGCAGGACTCTTGCGCACAAAAGGGTTGAGTTTCAGCAGAGAGGAAGCGAATGAGCGATAGACCATTCCTTGACACAAATGTTCTTGTCTACTGCTATTCGGCGGATGACTATCTTAAGCGCGAAACGGCAATGGACATACTGAACTCTTTTTCCGATGCCCTCACCAGTGTTCATATTCTGAATGAATTCTCTAATGTCTGCATAAAGAAAGCGGGTGCGACGCCGCAGGATGTCAGTAAAATGGTCTATGAAATCGTTGAATATGTCAATTGTGTGCGCACGGACCCATCAACGGTACACGCCGCATTGGCGATAAAACAAGCTTTCAAACTCAGCTACTACGATAGTTTCCACATTGCCACGGCGCAGCAGCATGGGAGCAGGACGTTTTTCAGCGAGGACATGCAGGATGGAATGGTTGTAAAAGGTGTACGAATTGTTAATCCGTTCAAGGAAAACAAAAGCTGCTCGGAGTAGGCGGCAAGGCCGTTTTTGCAATGGAACATAAACCCGACCGGGTCCAGCTTCGGCCGAAAACCTTGGCGAATATAGTTTCGATCCAGGGAATTGGGAAAAGGGAAGCGAAAAAAAAGGTTGAGGAATAAGGTCAAAAAGCGGCCTTTTAGAATAAGGTATTATTTGTAAAGGATATTAATATGAATGAGAGATACACTTACGATTACCTTATAAATTGGACCGGCGGCAAACCTGGTGATATTAGTCCGGGCGTTGAATTACCGGAATTATTAAATCCCGATCAGGAAAGAAGATATTTAGAACGTCTTGAAGATATTTTGATGAATGGGTTTTGGATGACAGAAAATTCGGACAAAATAGACGGAAAGGGTGGAAGCTGGGTAAAAAATTATAGTCACATGATGTACTTTACAGATATACAACTTACAGACGCCCATATCCATACGCTAACTTATGGATTTTTAGGAATTGGCGTTAAAAGAGTTTTTGTTCTGGAAAGGGATGGAAGCCCCGTAATATACCTAAGAAATCATAATAGCGACAATTACGTATCTTTCCTTAATGAAATAATGAACGTTCTCGATCACAGTTCGGAAGTCTATAAACACTTTTCATTAATTGGTGATCTAACCAAGCAAATGTCTACTTATAATTCCGACGATTATTGTTATTTGAACGAGAGAGAATGGCGGATCGTTTTTAATTCAGACATTTTGAAAAACGGCAAAATTGTGAAGACCGGAATAGCAAAACCAGAATTTAAAATACCTTTAAAACCAGATGATATCGAAGTAATCGTAATGCCAAATAAGAATGTCAGAATAAA
>JAQUMP010000038.1 GCA_028718065.1 Chitinivibrionales bacterium
GGCGGCAGCGACGTTGGAAATCCGCTTCAGGGAAAAGTTACCATAAATACCACGCCTGTAGATAGCGCCTTGGTTATCGCAGGCTTAGTCGGAACCGACAGCCTGTTTGATTCCATCTATACGGATAGATTTGGGAATTACAGTTTTAAAAAATTGCCGCAGGGAAATTATGTGGTTACGGCGCAAAAAAACAATCTGCTTGGAATAAGCACCATTGCCCTGGATTCCGGCAAACAAACCCAGGCGGGCATTCAATTGAACATGCCGATTTCAATTAGTCTGTATCGCGACTCCGCTGCAATCGTTTCGTCAAGTAAGATCGTAAGCGCCAGAATATCGGGAACGAACTTTTGGTTTACGCCCGACAGCTCCGGCAATCTGGAACTTGCCCAGGCGCCGGCAGGAGATCAGGTTACAATCGCAATGCAGGACCAGTTCGGCAAGCGCTATGAATACACCCTTGTAAACCCTGCCGCCGGGAGCAATGCCTATATAATCGTCGATGCTTCAAAGCCGCCGGACCAGTGGATTTCCGGCGGATATGGCCCGCGCCAGCCGCTCGACACCCCCTTTGTAATTTGGGCATCACCGCCACCGGGGTCAATCGGCGCCGTCGCGCGTGTAAATCGCAGCCAAAGCTACGAAATGGCAATTCAATTCAGCCAGCCCATGAATTCGCGCCTGACGGAAAATTCGATAAAAGTCGGTTCGTCGGATTCCTCCGCCCTGCTCGATACGATCACCTGGAAGGGCGCGGACGTTATTTACGTGCGCTTTAAACGTTTGCCGTCGCTCTATGGAACCGCCCAGAACACGTATGGCTTTGCCTATCGGGTTGGTGTTCGTTATTGGGTAACAATCGACACCACCGCGCAATCCGTATTCGGCATTCGTTTTGCCGCCGCGAAAACCCTTTCCATAACGCCGGAACCAATCCCGCGCTTTACGAGCATCGCCGGATTTCGGTTTCAGGCACTGGCATCGCACGAAGTCTGGGATTCCCTGCCGCAAACGGTTACGCTGGGCGATTCGGTCAGCCCGTCGATTGCGAACTTAGATAACAACATGCTTTCGATGAGTTTGATCGGCACACCGCTGGCTTCTTCTTTAAAAAATGGGATTCTTTGCCTGGAAGACACGTTGCCGATAACAACCAGTGTCGCTTATGACAATTACTCTGGCGCGATCGATATAAAATTTCCCCGGCTTTTTAAATCGAATACGCGCTACACGGTGGTTATGGATACCACGCTATTATTTTCGACGGGGAAATTTCCGCAAAAGCAAGTGGTTACCTGGAAAACAACAAAGTTTTCCATCGATACGGCCTTAATGCTGGGAAGCTATATTTACAAGGATTCTATTCCGCTGATTTTATATAAAAGTTCCGTCCGATATTCGGCTTCTTTATACCCGCGGTCCCCAAATTCTAACCTGCCCTTTACAACTTTTTATGCCTCCTCTGCGCTTGATTCATTATCAATAAAGCCTAATATTATAATTCCTTCTTATTTTTCAAAAGATTCAATTATAATCGATACCGCCAAGTTCGGCTGGAAGGCCAAGCGCTGGTTGCCGCCGAATACCCGGTTTACTTTTACGATTTTGCCGGGGCTTAAATCCAAGGCCGGCGATTCGCTCGGCGATACGATGCGCTATTCGGTAAGGACCGAGCCGTTTGGACTTGAGGAATTCCATGTTTTTGAACTATCGCCTGTAAATAACGGTGTCTATGCCAACGATCCGCGCCAGGATACGGTTTATCCGCTTCCGCTGGGATCGCTGGAGTATTCGGCAGGACGATTCGATTATGCAATCAATGATTATCATACCTATATATCCTGCAATGCACCGCTCGATACTACTATTGCATTCCGTAAATTTCACGTAGAACCGGCAAACGGGTTTAATTATAGAACGATGACAACGAGCCTGGAGCGGTATAAATTCGACATGCTTATCCCTGATACTACCTATACCGTCTCGCTCGATACCGGCCTGGCCGATACTTTCGGCAATACAACTTCATACTCATTTGTCTATCGCTTTAAAACGGAAAAATTCGGTCTTAAAGTCGGGAATCTGTTCGGCCTTTATTTCGGCCGGCCCAGCGAAATAAAGCAACTGCCCGGTCAGGTGTTGCCTCCTATTCAGATTATCGATCAAAATGTTCAACCTGGTGAACCAATCGTTTGGAAAATGACCGGAGCTCCGCTTCCCGTCCATATTGGCCTATTTGATAACGGTAGCGATTCAATTTCTTTTTCCATTCTATCCTCAAATCATCGAACCGGTACTCCCATAGGAATAAGCCGAAGTTATTTTGTCCCCGGTTTTTCCGACACCATGAATTACCTCTGTTTCGCCGGGATTCCCGATTCAACCGATTATCGTAATTTTGTCGCCATAACTCCAAACGACGGCAGCATCGCCCTTAAACTCGAAGCAAACAAACTGCGGTTTTCAACAAGTGATTATTGCAAACCCGGGACAACCTATCGCATAAAACTATTGCCAGGATTCCATGACCATTATGGCAGAACTCTGGGCGATTCGTTGGTAGTTTCTTTTACAACACCTGCCTTTACGCTGGCTCAGGGGCAGATCGGACCATATTCATTGCCTCGTGATACCATTTTAAAAGGCAAACAATTTCCGTTGCAGCCGACCCTGGGGTTTTCGTTCAGCGCGAATTTATCCTATCCGCTTCTGCTTTCGTCAATCGAGAATAATTTTAACGTAGAGCCATCGGTAAAGGGGCGTATTAATGCCGCAACCAATAGCATTTCTTTTACAGCATCACAAACGCTCATGCCCGATACTTTATATAAAATCACTCTTAAAAACGGTATTAAGGAGACCAATGGAACCGCGCTCGACTCCAATTACACGATGTTGTTTCGTACCGAAAAGTTCAAGATAGTTGGGTTGAATATCGGCATGCAAGAATATAGCGAGCTTTTTTCGCTGTACACCAATTCGCTCATTGATACGGCTACCTGCCGCAACGCAATTAGCATTACTCCGGCGCGTTACGCTACCGGACAGTACCAATTGAACGATGTTTCAACCGGGGTTTATTACATTCCCGACAGCACTATACAATTAGGCGACCAAGTTACGGTAACAGTCAATACGGCACTGGCCGACGTTTATACCAACCGGCTGCAACAGCCGGACAGTTTGTCGTTTGTGGTTACGACGGTAAAACAGTAATTCTTAGCGGGTGTAGTCTACAGGCTATCAAAAAGATTCAAGGCGCGAGGACCACAAGCCCGGGGACTTTTTTGAAGTGATCGTCGTAGGAAATCAAGCGTGAACCGGTTTCAAGCGCTGCCGCGGCTATCCAAAGATCATTGGTTGGAATCGGCGTTCCTTTGGCCCGTAAATCGGCAAATAAGAACGCATACCGTTCGGCAACGTCCTTGGTAATTGCACACTCAGCCGAAGCCTCAGTATCGAGAAAATCCTTAAGCACCATTATATTTTCCCGGCGCCTGCTTCCCAGGGTAAATCCCGCGATAAGTTCTCCCAGGACGATCGGTGAAATGAATATTTCTTCTGCGCGCTCAAGCAGTTCAGAAAGAGGCCGATGCCCTTGAACAAATTTTGTATAAGCATTGGTGTCTAAGGAAACTTTCATTTTTTCCACAGTTCTTTATCAACGGTTTCAAAAGAGCGCGTGTTTGATTTGAATTCTTTAAGTTGCGCATTGCTCATTGCCCCGGAAAAACGCGAAAGGTCGCGCTTGCGCTCACCATGCTGCGTTTCTTCCATCCCCAACGCCCTTGTTAAGAGCGAAACCGCGGTTTTATTCAGGCTTAGACCGCTGCGACGCGCGTTAAAACGAAGCTTTTGCTCCACGCGCCGGGGGATTTGCCTGAGGGTAAGTTGACTCATTTATGCCTCCATTATGCCTTCATGATTGATGTCAATAATAAATATACGATTATTTGTCCTGCAAAACAAGACCTAAACGACCTTCCCCATTTTGCAGTTGTCAATTGGTTATTAGCAGACTCGCCCGGCAAGGTTTATTGGTTTTCCTTGTCTTTTCATAATAATTTCATACTGAGAATACTATATTGATACAAAGGCCCCACCATGAGAATACTTTTGGTTGAAGACGATAAAAAACTCGCGGCGAGCATTGCCAAAAATCTGAGGGCCGAAGGCTTTGCGGTCGATCACGCCTACGATGGCCTGCAAGGCGAAGAGTTTGCGGCCGTCAATACCTACGACGTGATTATCCTGGATATCGGGCTTCCACTCCAGGATGGCTGGACCACAACCGCGCATATTCGGCGCGACAAAATTACAACACCGATCCTAATGCTTACCGCGCGCGACGATGTGGCGGACAAGGTTAAAGGCCTCAACAGCGGGGCGGACGACTACCTCACCAAGCCGTTCCACGGCGCGGAACTGGTGGCCCGAATCCGCGCTTTAATGCGGCGACCCTTGCCCGTGGTCCAACCCGTCATCGAAAAATTCGGCATTACGTTTGATCCTTCTTCTCACCGGGTAAAGCGCGAGAGCAAAGATATAATCCTGAGCGCCAAGGAGTTCGCCCTGCTCGAACTGCTGATGCGCTCGCCGGGCCGGATCGTTTCGCGCGAGACGATCATGGAATCGGTCTGGGACATGAATTTTGATCCCCGCAGCAATGTGGTTGATGCATTAGTAAAGCTTTTGCGCAACAAAATGGACAAAGGATTCAGCAAACCCCTGATCCACACTTTGCGCGGGATCGGCTACCAGCTTGCCGATAAAAACGAATAATGTTTTCCATACGTTCTAAAATTATTCTTTTTAATACCATCCTGTTCGGCGCAATCCTGATTGTGTTCGCGGCAGTACTTTACAATAGCGTGAGACATAACGGCCTGGCGCGGCTCGACGCCCAGCTTGAAAAATACGCCTCCGGTTTTGCCAGGTCCCTGGAAAGCGAATTCGCGGAGGGTGGTTTTGCCGACACCGCCGAAATCAACGAACTGCGCGCCGAAGGGCCCAAGGGAATCCGCTACCGGTTGCTTGACGAAAAGGGGCGCTCTATTTTAGGAACCTTGCCGGACGCATCGCCTAAAAACCATCACCCCGGCTTTTCCTTTTTGGTAATTGACGGAAAACAATATCGCAGAATGGCGTTGGGCCTGGAGCCGCGGGCCGATAAGGATTTTTTCCTGATTGCGGCCGCGCCGCTTGAGGATGTCAACGCAAGCCTCAGAAACCTGATTGTCGTGTTTGCTTTTCTTATTCCCGCCTGTCTGGCGCTGGCGGGCCTGACCTCCTGGCTTATCATTCGTTTTGCCTTCCGCCCGCTCAGCCGCATTATTCGCTCCGCCGCGGAAATTTCGGCGAGTAATCTCGATAGTCAATTAGCGCTGCCGAAAACGCGCGACGAAATCCGCAACCTCGGCCTGGTTTTTAACGCCATGCTGGGACGTTTGAACGCCGCTTTTAAAAGCCAGAAACAATTTGCGGCCGACGCCTCGCACGAAATCCGCACGCCGCTGGCCATCATTCGCAGCGAGCTGGAGTATGCGCAACGGTTTATGTCCGAGCGGGCGGCCAAGGAAAGCGTGGAAATATCATTAACGGAGATCGACCGGCTCGCCGGTCTGGCGGAAGGATTACTGATGCTGGCGCGGCTGGATGCCGGGCAGATAACCTTGAACAAACGCCCGGTAAATCTAAAAGAACTCCTTACCGAGTCTTTGCGGCGCGTGCAGACGCTTGCCGACAAAAAAAAGATTACTCTTACCTATGCGGCTTCGCCGGAAATCGTGGTGCGGGCCGACGCCGAAAAAATTTCCAGAATCCTTCTTAACATTCTTGACAACGCCATCAAATTTTCCCCCGAAAACGGCTCGGTTTCGATAACTCTTAAAACCGATTCCAAAACAGCGACAATTTTAATCGCGGACAATGGGCCGGGCATTGACGCCGGGGACCTTGAAAATATTTTTAAACGTTTCTACCGCTCGGAAATCGTCCGGGCCGATACGGAAGGCAGCGGCCTTGGCCTGGCGATCGCGCAGGAGCTTATACGTTTACATAACGGCACTATATCCGTTTCCAGCAACAAGGCCCAAGGCACGCAGGTGAGCATCGAACTTCCCCTTTAATGGCATCCTCGTTTTCATCTTAATTTCATGTTCGGAAATTATAATTGATTCTGAATTGGCTGAAAGGCCGGCGAGGACAAAGAATAAATAAGGGATTTACGGGAATGAAACGAAAAAGCATGTTGAGCAAAGTGCCGGAGGTGACGCTCTATTTCTGGATCATTAAAATTTTATGCACCACGGTCGGCGAGACCGCTTCTGATTTTCTGAATGTAAGCCTCGGACTCGGCCTTAACGGCACCTCGGTCGTGATGGGTTTTTTACTTTTGGCGGCGCTGGTTTTTCAGGTAAAGGCTCAAAAATATATACCGGGCATTTACTGGCTCACGGTGGTCCTCATCAGCATTTTTGGAACGCTGGTTACCGACAATTTTACCGATAAAATGGGCATCCCGCTTGAGGCAAGTACCATTGTATTCAGCGTTGCCCTGGCGTTGACTTTTGCGGTATGGTTTGCGTATGAGAAAACGCTTTCGATCCATTCCATTTTCACCCTGAGACGGGAATTGTTTTACTGGTCGGCCATTCTCTTTACTTTTGCGCTGGGGACCGCCTCGGGCGACCTGATGGCCGAAAGCCTCGGCCTCGGCTATCTTGTTACGGGTATCATCGTTTGCGCCGTGGTAGTCGCCGCTATAATCGCCTGGCACCTGGGACTTGACCCTGTTCTGTCGTTTTGGATTGCCTATATCATGACGCGCCCGCTGGGGGCATCATTGGGAGACTGGCTTTCGCAGGCGCATGCCAATGGCGGGCTTGGGTTAGGCGCGACCAATACCAGCGCCCTGTTTATTTCGGCGATCCTGCTCACCGTTCTGTTTCTTTCCGTCACCAAACGGGATTTGATTGCTAAAACATTGTCCAATGATTTGCCGGGAAAGCAACCAAAGGGCGTTTTCCTGCAAACCGCGGTAGTTATTGGAGTGTTGGTAATTGCCGCCGGATTGGGCTATCAGTGGCGCCATGCGAAACTGCAAATTGCAGCTCCTGGCACGGCAGCGGCGGCAATCATGCCCCTGGGCGATTTATCTGAATTCAGGATCATCGCGGAAAATTCACTGACCATGGTAAAATCGGGTGATATTCCCGGCGCACGGAATCGGATTAAAGACCTGGAGAAATCCTGGGATTTTTCGGAACCGGGCCTTCGGCCAAAAAACCCGCAAATTTGGACCGTGGTTGACAAGTCGATTGATCGCGTCCTTACGCAGCTTCGTTCCCACGCGCCGGATTCCGCTGCGTGCTGCCTGGCCTTAGGCGGTTTTATTGCACAATGCCGTGGCCTTTGCAAGTAACGCGACGCGTTGAGGCAAATTGTTAAAAAGGCGGTTGTCGAGAAGCATTTGGACAAATGCGATAAATGGCGGAGCTTGAGCATTTTCCATCTCAGGTTCGAGGTTTGAAAAGCATAATCACCCTGTTTCGGAATGAACCCGGCACAAAAAAGTAAAGCAATCAAACCCACAGGCCTGATTGCTTTACAGAATAACAACAATAATTGCGGATGTAGCCTTAAACGATTTCCTTGCCGACCGATGGCGTCGCAGCCTCCTTGGCGGCACTCTCCTTGGCGAGAAGTCTCTGGGCCTGATGATCGCCGCTCTGCGCTTCTTTGGCGGTTTGAACCGCCGTCTCGGTTGCTTCCTGGAAGGCCGCCTGGCCGGCATTGCTTAGTTGCACGATGTCCTTGGCAACAGGATGCGCTTTAGGTTCGGCCTTTGGGGCTGGCGGGGCGGCTTTAGGGGTCGCCGGCTGTGTTTGGGTTGAATTCGTTACGGGATTAATCATCGCGTCCCTCCTTGGTAATGCGGTGGCAAAACTATCCATCTTATTATTTATCGGCATAAAATCCATAAACTTTAATAATTTCTTGGAAAGGCCTCGCCGCTGCGCCAAAGCGCTATGCGGCGGCGAGCAGACGTAACCGGAATATCTTACTGCTTTATCTTGAACTATCGCATCCTAAAACCGTATAATTGATCAAGAATCAACACTATAAAAATTTTAATCCTTAGGGAGCAGCTTATGCCCACATCCGCAACCTTAAAAAAAATAGTTTTATCATTATGCTTCATGATTGTTCTCCCCTACTCCCTTTTGGCCGCGGACCAATTTTTAACGCTCGATTCGCTCGCGGGCAAGGCCGAAGTGCAAAAGGCCGGACAGGAGCAATGGGTGCTTGTCAAGAACGGCGAAAAGCTTTTTAACAACGATCTCATTCGCGTGCTCGATAAATCAACCGCACGGCTTAAATTTTCAAACGGATCGCTCATGTACGTGCGCCAGAACAGCCAGATTCTTATTTCTCTTTTCGAGAACAGCGAGACCAACCTGATATCAAAACACATTACCGTATTTTTCGGCGCCGTCTTTTTTATCGTAAAAAAAACATTGCCGCTCGGCCCGCTCGATCTCGACGATATCAAAGTCTACACGCCGACTTCGGTCGTTTCCATGCGGGGCACCTCGTTTTTAGTATCGGTCGATGAAAAAAGCGGCGCCTCGGACGTGGAAGTGATCAACGGCACGGTTTTGGTTCGCAATATTCTTAAAAATGTTTCCCTGTTTATCGGGGCCGGATATAAAACGAACGTGGCCCTGAGTACCGATCCGGTGTTGCCGGTCGCGCTGCTGCAGGCCGATATCGACGCCATTAAGCTGTGGGTGCCGATGTTTATCATGGAACGGGAAATGGAAGAGCAGCTCGCCAAAGCCAAACGCGACCATTATATCATTACCGGAAAGCTCGATGACAAAGTCGTTATTCTGCCCTTTGACAATAAATCGCACTATAAAGGGCCGTGGGGCATTTCGCGCAAGATCGCCACGGCGCTCATGAACCGGATTTCCGAAACCAACAGCGCGCTCGTTGTAAAGGTGGCAGATTCGGCCGCATCCGACCCTTTAAAGTTCGGCAATGCGCTTAAAGCGCGGTTCGTGATCGCGGGGACCATCCAGGAATTCGATATCAAACAACATGCCGAAATTACCGTACGCGCCGATGAGTACAAGGAATACAATATTGCGCAGGTGACAACCTATTTGCAGCTTATAGATGTCGCCAGCAAAAAAATGATCTACGACAATACCTTTAGCGGCGAGCTCACGGTCAAAAATTCCGCGAACAGCACCTGGCAATATGTTCGCAAGCTCGATTTTAACCTGCACGATTCAACGTTTGCCCAAACCATCATCGGCAAAGCCGCAACCTCCATGCTCGACCAGGCCGTGGAAAAGCTTACGCTCTATTTGCGTCATTAATTTTTCCTTTTTGCATTTTCCGATACTATTTTAGTATTACCGGGCCGTTAAGAAATATTTCTTAACGGAATTTATCGGGAGTCTGGGCGTTCTAGTGCTTAAGGAGGTTTTGGCATGAAACGATTTTTAGTAATGGTCTTCGTGGTTAATGCAATTTTGCTTTTCGGGCTGCAAGGATGCGCCGCCAAAAAAATCGCGAAAATCGAAACGCCACCGGCCCCATCGGTATCCCCGGCTGCCCCAACTCCGGCCCCGGTTGCAGAGCCCAGCGATAACGATTCATTTAAAATCGGCGCCATGGATGAAAAAATTAAAAAGATCCTCGTGCCGGTTTACTTTGAATACGACAAATTCGACCTGCGCAAAGACGCCATTGGTACGCTTGAAAAAATCACCCAGTTCCTTAATGACAACCCCTCGGTCAGGATCGTATGCGAAGGTAGCGCCGACGAACGCGGCTCGGCCGAATACAATATGGGGCTGGGTGATAATCGCGCCCGCGCCGTTAAAACCTACTTGACCGGATACGGCATCTCCGGGTCGCGACTCGAAACTACCTCCTGGGGCAAAGAACGGCCCGCCTTTCCTAATTGCGGCGAAGACGAATCCTGCCACAGCAAAAACCGGCGGGTCGAATTTAAAGTCCTGGCAAAATAAAGGCGCCTCTTGAGCTGCTGTTTCTGCTATAATCGTTGGCCATACGGCAAGGCGGATCGATGAACGCGCACTTTTTTTCCCTGAAATTGTGGCGCGAATTCGGTTGCAATCCGGCGCGGCTGCTTGCCGCGCTCGATGATCAAGGACACCCTCTCCTGCGCGGATTTTTTAAATTTCTTGCATTCTGGCGAATCGTTTTTGCGGAATATGCCCTCAACCATTTTCTAACGCGCGCCTCGGCGCTGGCCTTCCTGCTGCTCCTGACGCTTATTCCCCTGCTGGTTTCGGTTTCGATCATGTTTACCAGCATGGCCGATGTTCCCTCGCAAACCGTGGTTAAAGTCCTCGGGTTTTTTCTGCCCTTTGCACCGGCAACGCTGCTCGAAAATATCAACCATTTTTTTGCCAATGCCCAAAAAATGCGCGGCGTCGGCATCGGCGTATTGATTATCATGACCGTCGGGCTCTTCGGCGCTTTTGAGGAATCCCTTAATACCATTTGGAAAGTTACGCACGCGCGTTCTTTTTTTACGCGGCTGCGCACCTTTACCATGGCGATTGTTTATGGCCCGCTGCTTTTTTTTGCATCGTTTGAAATCCGCAAAACCTTAAGAATCCAGGAACTGCTGCCGGCATACCTGCTGGTGCTCGATGTTATTCCCTTTCTGCTCACGGTGCTGGCGTTTTCCATTTTTATCTGGGTGGTGCCCAATACGCGCGTGCGCTTTAAGTATGCCTTTACCGGAGGGCTTTTAGCGGGGCTGCTCTTTGAACTGGAGCGCCAGTGGTTTACAAACTATATAACTTTGTCGATCCAGACCCGCACAATCTACGGCACCTTCGGCATCCTGCCGTTTTTTTTAATGTCGCTCTTTTTCGGCTCGCTTTTTATGCTGTTCGGCGCGCAGGTGGCCTATGTGCTGCAAAACTTTAAACCTCTGCTGCGCGCGCGTAAGCGCTGGGAGCGCCGCGTGAGCGATTATAAAACCTATTTTTCGCTCCGGATCGTGCTGGACGTGGCCGCGGCATTTTTAAAACATGCCGTTCCGCCCACCCTCCAGTATTTTATGACCAAGTACGAAATGACCGATACCCAGGCGCGGGGAATATTACGGTCGCTTATCCAACTGGGGTACATTCATGCCGTAAACGAGCGCGAAGCCTATGCGCCGGCCCACGATTTTAATGTTGTATCGGTCAAGTCCGTGCTGGACACGATAGAAGACCAAAGCCGGCGCATTCCGGACACGGTCCACGATTACACTTCTCAGTTTATTACGCAGCTTTTTACCGAGCTCAAGGCCTGCGCCGCCCCCGCGCTGAACGGCCGCAGCGTGGCCGACCTGATCGCGGTGCTTGACGAAGGCGAAAAGCACTTTTCGCGCGTGGATGAGAGGCTGTAGGCAGTGGGGCGCTAAACATCTTGCATTTTCTTGTTGGTTAAGATAACCTGCCCCAAAGACCGATTAAAGCCGCTGCCGGATGAAAAGGGGGAAAGAGTACAACGTGTTTAAGAACTCTGCATAAATGCGACGAAGCGAACGACTATACAAATTATTGACCGGTGGGAGCAAAACAACTGCCGACTTTCCGAGATGGCCAATGAGCCAAGCACTTGCAATTTACCAAATTCCAGACGATAGCCTGGCAATATTTAGGAGATGACAAATGGACGTAATCACTCAGAGTTGTGTCAAGGAATTCCTTGAAACCAATGAGATCCAGTCTTCAGATGACTCAACCAATTTTGAATTATTTGCGAATTATTCAATAGTTTCAAAAGAATACAGTTCTCAGTTCGATCCCGATGACATATCCGTCGATGAGAATACCCCCGGGATCGATGGCCTCGCAATTATTGTGAACGGCAAGTTGGTCGATGATATCGACCAAGTAAAGGATCTTATTGAACTAAACAAATCTCTGGAAGCAACTTTCATATTCATTCAGGCAAAAACATCCTCAAAATTTGAAGGAAGCGAAATGGGTAATTTTGGTTTCATGGTGAAGCAGTTCTTCTCTCCCAAACAGTCTGTTTTCAAGGGGGAGAGAATAGCTAAAATGCTCCAAATAAAAGACTACATATATGACAAGTCACCTTTGATGACGCGCACTAACCCAATATGTAAGCTTCATTATGTAACCACCGGAATCTGGAAGGACGATGGTAATCTGCTAGCGATATTAAATCAGAATGTTGATGAACTCAAAAGTTCCAATTTGTTTAGCGATGTATTGTTTGAGCCTTGCGGTGCTACATTGATCCAGAGATATTATCGAAAAACAAAAGAAAGGGCAACGGCGACGTTCGTTTTCGACAAAAAGGTTACATTGCCTTCTATTGTTAGCGTCAAAGAGTCCTATGTTGGTTTTCTTCCGTTTAGCGAATATAGGAAAATTATCATTGACGAGTACGGCAAGATGCGGTCGATATTTGATGACAATATTCGCGATTTTCTCGGTGATGTTGATGTCAACAAGAAGATTGAAGGGACCTTGAGGTCACAGCATTTCGACTTGTTTGGCGTTCTAAACAACGGGGTAACGCTGGTCGCTACAACACTCAACGCGACTGGTGACAAGTTTACTATTTCAGACTACCAAGTTGTCAATGGGTGTCAAACCTCGCACGTCTTGTTTGAAAACAAGGATGTGTCTGGAATTGACAATACCATTATCCCAATTCGGCTAATAGTTACTGACAGCGATGATGTCAAGAATGAGATAACCAAGGCAACCAACAACCAAAATGCGATAAAACCCGAACAACTCGAGTCATTGTCAGAATTCCAAAAGCAGCTCGAGCAGTATTATAAATCCATAACCTGTCGTGTGGCGCTTTTTTATGAGCGAAGAACAAATCAATACAACACCGACATTTCGGTGGGTAAGTCAAGAATAATTACGATTCCGACCCAAATCAAAACATTTTCTTCAATGTTTCTTGATTCCCCCCATCTGGTTTCTGGGTATTATGGCACCCTGGCAAAGAGATTCTCAGACAGGATATTTAGGGAAGATCATCGTCTGTTGCCGTATTTCATAAGTGGCTATTCCTTTTACAAACTGGAAAACGCCTTCAAGGTTGGCCTAGTCGACAAGGCATTCAAGATCGCGCGGTTCCATTTGCTAATGATTGTTCTAACTACCAGATAATGAGTCCTGCGATTTAGGAAAAATGGGTAACACTTAAATGATAGGAGAACTATCAAGGAGTGTTACCGATGCCTACCGAAGAAAATATACACGAAGGGTTAAGTAC
>JAQUMP010000039.1 GCA_028718065.1 Chitinivibrionales bacterium
CCGATCAAAGCGCGTATTGGGGTACCGGGCAATTCTGGATGCCCTTAGCTACGGGAACAACTTTCACTCTTGACACGATCGGTGCGGGAAAAATGATGATTTACGGCCATACCATATATTGGTACATGCGCGCCGTGGACATGGCCGGGAACAAGGAAATGGCTGACCTGCCGAAAATGATCTTTACCCTTGACAACATGCCACCCTCCATGCCGGTGGGCGAAATCACCTCGCCCATGGGCGGCGAAAAGTTTAAAACCGGTTCAAATCAATTGATTCTCTGGCAGGCAAATTCAATCTATGACGCCGGCCAGCTTAAATACCTGCCGATCAGACTGGATTGTGAAATGAGCACCGATAACTGGGTAACCATCGTCAATAGCCCTATTGTCAACGGTGCGGCCAACACCGGCGTGTTCACCAACTGGACCGTACCGAATTTTCCGGGAAAGCAGTGCCGTATCCGCCTTACGGCCACGGATTCGGCCGGCAATAGCGGAAGCGTTCTGAGCGGGCCATTTTTGGTTTACGATACGATCATCGATACCACGCATGCGCCGATTGATACCACGCGCCCACTCATGCTCATGGACAACGCCGGAATTACCTATTTCCCCGTGGTCAGATATACGGTAAATGCCGGCCCCAATGTTGACAGCATGCGAGTAGCTTTGAGTTCGGATACCGCCTCCGCGCGCTGGAAGGGGATCGCGGCATTCGATAGCATCGATGTGAGCGGCGGCGGCTACGGCATAAAGACCGTCTGCCTGCAGTTTAAGGATAAAACGGGCGTGCGCCTCTCCTGGTACGGCGTTGGGACATCGTATGTCAAGATGGACACCACCCTTCACCAGGGGCCGCTCTTGCTTTTTGACAACGCCGGCGTAACCTACCGCGCCGTTGTTCCGTACATGGTAAATGCCGGCCCGAATATTGACAGCATGCGCGTGGCCTTGAGTTCCGATACTGCTACGGCGTCCTGGAAACGGGTCGTCTCGTCCGACAGCATCGATGTGAGCAAAGGCGGCTACGGCATGAAATTCATCTGCCTGCAATTCAAGGACAAAACGGGATTGCGTATGCAATGGTTCATCGTCCAAACGAATTATGCCCCTTATGGCAGCATCGACTCGACTCAACCGCAGGCCGCGATAAGCATCATGGACAACAATGGATTCACCAATCACGGGATTGTCCATTATTCCCTTATGATCGCCATGCCCCTTGACAGCATACGCGTCGCGCTGAGCGCGGACACGGCCACGGCATCGTGGAAACGCTGGTCGCCAACCCCAATCATGGATACGACTCAAAAAGGCAGCGACAGCATCGATATTTCCCGCGGCGGCAACGGCCCGAAATATGTTTGTGCGCAGGTCAAAAACATGTCCGGCATGGTTTCGCCGTGGTTTTCCGACATGACGCTCTACGATACCATCCCGCCCACGGTCAGCGTCGGCATGACCAGCCATCAGTATTCCATGAATACCTGGCAGGGTATTTCCGGAACCGCCTCCGATAATGTTTCGGGAATTAAACGGGTGGAAGTGGTCCTGTATAATCAAACGACGCGTCAATATTACAAGCCCGACAGCTTCCCCCAGAACATGCGGTTTGATTCTGCTGCCGGGACCTATAGGCCGGACACGTTCATGATTCAAAAGCCGGACTCCGGCTCCCGCCAGATGCTTTCGGATTCGGCTGTGGCCGCGCACTGGAGCGCCGTGCCGCACGCCTTTGTGATTGTGAACGCCGCCACCTGGAACGTGAACATGGACCCGCGCGTAATGCTCACCGGTTCCTATGCGGTATACGTAAAGGCAATTGACAATGCGGACAACAGTTTCATGCCGTCGGATACGTTCAATTTTAACTTTACGGCCCCGCCGGCCAACAACAGCGTCTTCAAGCTGACCAGCCTCGGCGATACGGCCATTGCCGTGAGCATTACCAAGAACCCCGCCGTTTCCTCAACGGCGCGGACGTTGTACTGGGCAATCGCCTACGGCCGGCAGGTCGGTCCCAACGACACCACCGGCAAAAGCGACGCCAAACTGTACCTTAAGATGGTCAATTGGCACGACACGTCGTTTGTTGTTTACAATACGGCCATACCGGGCTGGTGGTATATCGGCGACGGCCTTGCGGATTCCCTCGGCAACTTTTCGCAGGGCGGCGGATCGGACAGCATTCTTGTTAAAAATATTCCCCCGCGTTTCGCACGCCATGCGGATATTACCGTCCGTAAAGGTACGACGGTTGTGGACTCGCTGCGTGCAAGCGACCGTAACGGCGATGCGCTCACCTTCACGCTTTCCGGCGTTTCCGTGGGTCTGGTTTTAAGCGGAGCTAAATTTACTATTAAGACCGATTCGGCGGCCATCGGCGCCTATCGCCTGCGGGCCGCGGTTGCCGACGGACGCGGCGGCAGCGCGCAGGATTCTTTCCTGCTTACGGTCCTGCCGTATTATGTGGCGCCCAAAACGGTGCTGCGGAAAAAGCAGATCGCCTACGGCGCGGTCTGGTACCAGATGGGCGCCGTTTCGACCACGGACACGCTCTTTACTTTCAGCAGCCGTCTCAGAACGGCCGATTCAGGAATGTTGATCGATTCACAAAAGAACGGCAAGGGAAGCTTCGCATTTTATCCCCTCAGGAACGGCAAATATCGGTTCACCTGCGTGGCGACCGATTCCAGAGGTTTGATGGATTCCATTGGTTTTGCGGACAGTTGCATCATAACCGATGCCACCGCGCATACCTACGGCGATACGGCCGACTGGCAGCTGGTTTCCCTGCCGAGCAAGCCGATGGCGGCCGACCAGATAAAAAACAACGCGTTCCTGCTGCATTGGGACGAAACGCAGGCCGAGCGTCCCGTGTACGGCTACTATAAGCAGACGGGCGATATCGCCCAGGTTGTGCCGGGCGCGTCCTACTGGCGTAAGTCAAGCACACCGCTTGCCGTTGCGCTCACTCCCGCGCAAGTCAATAGCGACAGCGTTACCATTATTAAATTATACGGCGGAGAATACGGCTGGAACCAGATCGGTTCGCCGTATCCGTACCCCGTCAAGTTTTCGTCTGCGGCGCAGCTCTGGAAGTGGCAGGCCGCCTCCGGCGATTCGCTCGGCGATTATGTCCCGGTCGACAGCGTGCTGGAACCCTGGAGCGGTTACTGGGCCTGGACTAATAAAACCGATAGCATTGCGGTGAGCGCCAAACCGTGGTTCGGCGCGGGCTCCGGCAGCGCTAAAAAGGCCCAACATTTTTACCAGGACATCAATAACTGGCAGGTCCAGATTGTCCTGCATGCCCGCGGTCGCGCGGTGGACGCGGACAACGCGATCGGATTTTCACGCCTTGCAAAAGACGGGTTTAACGTTCTGGATCGATTCGAGCCGCCGCGCATGAGCGAAAACGGGTATGCTTTTATTTATCATCCGGAATGGAATAATCCGGTCAAGGAATACAGCCGCGACATCCGCAACAAGTTCGCGCAGACCAATCTTTACCAAATCGGGATCGGGCCGCTGAGCGCGCCGGATGCTTATCTGAGTTTTGAAGGGGTCCCTTCCTCGCAGCCGTTCTATTTATTCGTCACCAAGGGCGATTCCCTGCTGCCGATCGCAGCCGGCAAGCGCGTGGCCGTGGCGGCGTCGGGTCAGGCGCAATATCGGACCCTGTTTGCGACCCTGGACAAGGATTTTGTCAAAAACTTCCCGGCGCAATTCAATGTCGGTTCGCCGTTCCCCAACCCCATGCATCCGACCTCCACGGTCCGCTATACCTTGCCGTACGTATGGGCGAGCAACGGGCTCATGGTGAGCAGTTCGTACGAGGTGTCGATCAGGTTCTTCGATATGCGCGGACGCGTGGTGCGCGAACTTATCCATCATAAGCAGGACGCGGGCCACTACAGCGCGCAGTGGGACGGCAAGAGCAATAATGGTATGCTGGTTGCGCCCGGCGCCTATATCTGCGCGCTCACGGCGGGCAAGTTTAACGCGGTCAAAAAGATCGTGATGATACGATAAAAAAAGGGTAACTATAATAGAAATTACGCGCCCCCCTTTTTCCCCCCGAAGGGGGGATATAAGATTAGTTCAAATAAAGTCCCCCTGCGGGGGATTTAGGGGGCGAGAATTAGTATGTTCCCAAAATTAGGTTGATAATGTTTTTATAAAACCATATAATAGAAAAAACATTACAAGGAGTCAAGCATGTCCTCCCTCCGTACCGTACTCGCAATGGTTGCCTGCCTTGCCGTTGGCGTCACTTTCGGCTTTGCCCAGCAGGCAGGCGGCGGAAACGAAGAACGCGTTACCGTAAAAACAATGGTCGGCCAGGTTGAGGTGCGCTCGGGCGGAACGGCCGTCTGGCGCGCGGCCCGCATTGGTTTACCCGTGCGCATGGGTTGGGACGTGCGCACCTATGTGGAATCCAAGGCGGAGCTGGAGTTTGAATCCGGGACCATTCTGCGCATCGGCGAAAACAGCGTGGTAACGCTTTCCAAGCTGCTGGCCAACAAGGGCGCGGGCGAAAGCAACTCCGGCGTTAAAGTCGGGACCGGCCAGATATGGGCCAATGTCAAGAAACTTACCAGCACTAAATCCAAATTCGATTTCGAAACCCCCACGGCAGTGGCCTCGATCCGCGGCACGCGCCTGGGTATTAATGTGGGCAAAGAAGGCACGGCCATCGAAGTTTACGAAGGCACCGTCATGGTTCGCAACAAGGGGGCGACCAAGGAATTTCCCGTGCTTGCCAATGTGCGCGCCATGATAAAGCAAGGCAGCACCGGCGTGGACATGGCTAAATTTACCGAAAAAGAAGCGGCCTCGGCCGATGTCTTTAAAGCGCCGGCCGACACCTCTAAAAAGGCGAATGCGGATACGACCAAGGCCAAAGCCGATTCAACCAAAGCTAAAGCGGATACAACGAAAACCAAAGATACTACCAAGGTCAAGGCCGATACGACTAATGCCGGAAAAGTCAACGCGGCCGATACGGTGGGGCAGGGAAAAAAGCTCGCGGCCGCCGCGAGGGCGGACACCATCGGCGAGGGTAAACGGCTCGCGGCCGCCGCGGCCGCCGATAGTATCCGTCAAGCGGCCCAGGCAAAGAGCGCCGCGCAAGCCGATACCGCCGGCGCGGGCAGCAGCAACGTCCGGCTCGTTTTGCAACTTACCTCCCCGCGCGACAACAGCACCATCAACACTACCCAGATTCCCGTGAGCGGCAAAACAACGCCGGGGGCCAAGGTGACCGTTAATCACACCGCGGTTACGGTTTCGCCGGGCGGAACGTTTGCCACGACCATACCCATTCCCGACGAAGCGCAGGACTATGCCGTGAATGTGATCGCCACGCTCGGATCGCAGGAGATGGACCAGCGCCTTACGGTAACGTATCAGCCCACGGCCCTGCCGCTATCGTTGACTATTGCGACACCGGTCGACGGCCAGGTCATTAAGGATAAAACCATTCGCGTTAGCGGCAGGACCAGCCCGGGCGCGACGGTAACCATTAACGGCCGTACCGCCACCGTTACCCCGCAGGGAATCATTTCCACGGACATTGCCCTGAGCGAACGCGACATCGGCGATTACAACCTGGAAATCGTCGCCAGCGACGCCCAGAAGGAAATGAGCATTACGCGCCTTGTTACAATCGACGCCTCATCGCCGCTTATCAACACGAGCGTTCCCATGATTACCGTAACCGGGCTGGGTCAGCAGGCGACCCGCACGGGGCAGATCACGATCAATGTAACGGACAAAACACCTGAGGATGTCATTACCCTGGATGTCACGAACAATTCATCCAAGCAGGAATTTACCCACAGTTCCGGCGACCGTGAAAATTTTTCGCTCGATCCGGGCATGAACAAGGTAACGATCCAGGCCTTCGATAAGGCGCGGAATATGTCGAATGTCGTTTCCGGCAATATCTACTATTTGCCCGGGCCGCTCACCATTCGCATAACCGACCCGGAGAACAATCCCATGATTTATGAAGGCATTCCGCCCATGCCGCACAACGTTACCGCGCCGCCGATTTCCGTGCGCGTGGAGATAGAAGACAACATCAGTAACGTGCCGGAGACGATAAAGTACTGCCAGATTTCGGGAAGCGGCCAAACCGTGCAAATGCGCAATAATAAGGATTATTCTTTTACCGGTGAGCTTAAAATAAACCGGGGTGTCAATACGTTTACGATCCAGGCCGAGGATTTTGCGGGGAACATCGCTACTAAAACTTTAACGGTCGTTGTAAAGCAGTAAGGGCGGATTGCAATCCGCCCTGCATTGTATTACCCGACCGCCTTTTTGCTCTCTTCCCAGACATGGTCCATTTCTTCCAGGGTCGCGCTCTGTAAATCTTTTCCGCGGCCCATAAAGACCTCCTCGATATAGCGGAACCGTTTTTCGAATTTTGCAATCGTCAGGCGCAGAGCGTCTTCGGCGCAAATGTTTTTGTGGCGCGCGACGTTGACCAGCGCAAATAAAATATCGCCCAGCTCCCCGGCGGCCTGCGCCGGGCTGCCCTGTTCAAGCGCCTGCCGGAATTCGGCGAATTCTTCTTCTACTTTGTCCAGCACGGGCGTGATGTCGGCCCAGTCAAAGCCCACGCGCGCCACGCGGCGCTGGATTTTTTCGGCCCTAAAGAGCGCGGGCAGGGCCGCGGGAACGTCGTCCACGAGCGATGTGCGGTGCTCCTTGCCTTTTTCGCCTTTTTTAATGGTTTCCCAGTTTTTGAGGACCTCGCGCGAAGAAGCGGCCACCACCTCACCAAACACATGGGGATGCCGTCGGACAAGTTTTTCGCTGATTTCCTTGGCGACGCTTTCGATGTCAAAGACGCCGCGCTCATGCGCCATGTTCGCGTGCAGCACGACTTGCAGCAGCAGGTCGCCCAACTCCTCGCGCATTTTAGCGTCGCTTTTTTCTTCGACCGCTTCAAAAAATTCGTAGGTTTCGTCGAGCAGGCAGGAGAGGATGCTGGCGTGCGTTTGCTCGCGGTCCCAGGGGCAGCCGCCCGGCGCACGCAGTCTGGCGATGATTTCGACCAGGCGTTTAAATTGGGGGAAATCCGGAGTGGAGCGTAGGGGTTCCATAAGTTTTCTAAAAATACATGGCGCCAAATTACTGATAAATTATTTTGGTAGGGGTTCCACCCCTAAAACCCCGTAAGGAAAATGCTTATTGTAGTAAAATATTTCAAACAATTCGCTATCGGTTAAGTATTATTTGTCAAGGGAACATGTTTTTTATCTTTTAGCTAAAATAAGCATTTTCCTTGGCGGGTTTAAGGGCCGGCAAGGCCCTTCCATAATTTTTTTTAATTTGGAGGTATTGTCATGATTATTAGCAACATCCGCGCCCTGCTGGAACGGCTGAACGATTCCTGCACCAAAATCCTGGAATCCTCCATTGGCGCATGTGTAAATCGAGGTCATTACGAAGTGCGCTGGGAACACTTGCTTTTAGAGAGCATGGACCGCGCCGAGAGCGACATCGCCGCCATTCTCGACCACTTTGCCGTCGATAAGGCCCGGCTTTTAAAGGCCCTGCAGAACGACCTGGAAGCCTTGCCGGAAGGCAATACCGGCAAACCCACTTTTTCGCTGCCGCTGCTGGAAATGTTCGAACATGCCTGGACGCTGGGCTCGCTCAATTATAACCTTCCGTCAATCACCAGCGGGACGCTTTTTGTCGCCGCATTGGAAAAGGGCCAGGGAACTTTTACGGCCTCCATGGATATTCTGCGGCAAATTCCGCTCGCCGAGCTTACGCGGGATTTTAATGCCATCGTTAAAAGCTCGCCCGAACAATCGGGCGCGCCGGCTCTGCAAAACAACGGCCGGCCCGGCGGCGCACCGGCGCAAGGCACGGAGGCGCTCGACCAATTCTGCACCAATTTTACCGAAGTTGCCCGCAACGGCAAAATCGATCCGGTGCTGGGACGCGACGACGAGATCCGTCAGGCGCTTGACATATTAAACCGCCGCCGCAAGAACAATCCTATTTTGGTGGGCGAGGCGGGCGTGGGCAAAACCGCCATCGTGGAGGGCCTGGCCTTGCGCATCGCGGCCGGCGACGTGCCGGAAAACATGAAGAACGTGGAACTGTGGGGGCTTGACCTGGGGCTTTTGCAGGCAGGCGCATCCGTAAAGGGAGAATTCGAAAAGCGGCTTAAAAACGTCATTGAGGCGATCAAGGGCAGCGTTCGTCCCGCGATCCTGTTTATCGACGAAGCCCACACGCTCATCGGCGCCGGCGGCTCGGCCGGTCAGGGCGACGCCGCCAACCTGCTCAAGCCGGCCCTGGCGCGCGGCGAATTGCGCACGCTCGCCGCCACCACCTGGTCCGAATACCGCAAGTATTTTGAAAAAGACCCGGCGCTGGCCCGCCGCTTTCAACTCATTAAAATCGAGGAGCCCGACGAAAAGGTCGCCATGGTCATGCTGCGCGGCGTGGCCGAAAAATTTGAGAACCACCACAATGTCCATATTACCTCCGATGGCGCCGCCGCCGCCGTAACGCTTTCGCACCGCTATATTTCCGGGCGTCAACTGCCCGACAAGGCCGTCGACGTGCTCGACACGGCTTGCGCGCGTGTCAAGATGAGCCAGACCGTAAAGCCCGCCGGCCTGGACCGGGCCGAGCGCGCCTGCGCTTCGCTGCGCCAAAAACTGGCCGCGCTGCAAAACGATGCGCGCGTGGGCGTGGTCCAGCCCCAAAGCGTGCTCGCCGCCTGCACGGCCGAAATCGCGGCCCAGGAAGAAAGCATCGCGCGCCTGAGCGCGCAATGGGAAGCCGAAAAAAAACAGGCCGCCGTGGTGGCGGAGCTGCAAAAAGAGCTCGGCGAGGCAAAGCCGGACGATCCTAAAAAAGCCGAATCCGGAAAAAAATTGTCGCAGGCCCTGGGCGAATTGACCCGGCTGGGCGGCGAGGAACCCATGGTTTTCCCTTATGTAAACGCATCCGTATGCGGCCAGGTGATTGCGGACTGGACCGGCGTTCCCATAGGCTCCCTGCTTAAAGACGAGGCCGCGACGCTGCTCGGTTTGGAGGAAAAACTGTGCGAGCGTATTGCCGGGCAAAACGAGGCCCTGTACGAAATTGCCAATGCGGTGCGCGCCGCCAAGACCGGCCTGGGCAATCCCGATGCGCCGCTGGGCGTGTTTTTATTTTGCGGACCGTCGGGCGTGGGCAAAACCGAGTGCGCCCTGGCGCTTACCGACCAGCTCTTTGGCGGGGACAAATTTTTAACCACGATCAACATGTCCGAATACCAGGAAAAACACACGGTCTCGCAGCTTAAGGGCTCGCCGCCGGGATACGTGGGTTACGGCGAGGGCGGCATTCTGACCGAGGCCGTGCGCCAGAAACCCTATTCCATCGTGCTGCTTGACGAAGTAGAAAAAGCGCACCTGGAGGTCATGAACCTTTTTTATCAGGTATTCGACAAAGGCTTCATGCGCGACGGCGAAGGCCGCGAAATCGATTTTCGCAATACCATCATCATCATGACTTCCAACCTGGCCTCGCAGACGATCATGGACCAATTTCCCCAAAACGGCGCAATCGACAATGCCGCGCTCATTGCCGCCATCCGGCCTGAGCTTTCGGCGCATTTTAAACCGGCGCTGCTGGGCCGCTGCCGCATCATTCCGTTCCGCCCGCTTTCAAGCGAGGTCATGAAACAGGTCATCATGCTCAAATTGGATAAAATCGCGCGGCGCTTGACAGCCGCGCATGGCATCACGCTCTCCTGTTCGCCGGAAATGCTGGAGCAGATTGCCGTGAGTTGCACCGCGGTGGATTCCGGCGCCAGAAATGCGGACGCGGTCATTGGGAGCGTTTTGTTGCCTGCCATTTCTAAGAAATTGCTCTCACAGATTGGGGACGAGAGCGGCGGTGATAGAGATGGCGAAACCGAAAATAAAAAAGAAAAATACAATCGCATTCATGTGGGGGTGGATGCGGAGGGGAATTTTGACATGGCGTTTTTTAAGGAATAAGGAATCCAAACTCACCCCTCGGCTACGCCGTTTCCCCTCTCTTTAAAGAGAGGGGATAAAGGGGTGAGTTGGTTTTAGGGTTATCGATATCGAATACATTCAAATTTACAATGAAGACGGCACCCCAACAACCCAATCCGCCGCGCGGGAAGCGATCCACAAAAAAGGCCTTTGGCACCGCACGGTGCATGTCTGGATTGTAAATTCCCGGCGCGAAATCCTGCTGCAAAAACGGGCCTTGACAAAAGAATCCTATCCGGGATTTTGGGACGTAAGCAGCGCAGGGCATATCGAACACGGATCAACCCCGCTCGCTGCGGCCGTGCGTGAGACAAAAGAAGAACTGGGGATCGCCGTTAAACCCGAAGAATTGCAGCCCCTCTTTGCCAGCACCCAAAATTCGGTGCAAAACAACGGCGCGTTCATCGATAATGAATTTGCAGAAGTTTATATTGTAAAGAAAGATTTTTCTTTGGCTGAAATTATTGTGGACCCAAAAGAGGTGTCTGAAGTTAAATATGTTTCGTTTTTAGAATTTAAAAAAATGATAGAGGAAAAGAGCGCCGATCTTGTTCCCCATAACGATGAATATAGGCGATTAATAAATATGTTGTAGAGACGCACGGCCGTGCGCCTCTGGAAGGATTAGCCATTGTCAACCCCTGATTTAATAAGTGCGTCTAAGCCCGCGGTAATGCGCAGGGCTTTTTCGTGGACGATGGGCACGGCTTCCGCCAGCACGACTCCGCCTTCGCTGCAACAGGAGGCGTAAAACTTTATCTTGGGTTCCGTTCCCGAGGGACGCACCGAAATGATGCTGCCGTCCGTCAATATAAACTGCAATACGTTGGAGCGGGGCAGGTGGATGTCGTGCAGGGTTGTGTCCGCGATCAGCGAATGCGTTGTGCCTGCCAGGTAATCCTTTATTTTTTCCACGCTTAAGCCGCCGATTTCACGGGGTGGTTGCGCGCGAAGCCGGACCATTAAGTTTTGGATGGTTTGCAGGCCTTTTTCGCCCTTAAAATATTTGGAAATAAGAAGCTCCTCGAAATATCCGAAGCGCTCATAGATGGCGTTTAATGCCTCAATGAGACTCCGTCCTTGCGACAAATGATAGAGCGCCATTTCGGCCGTCATCGTGGCCGCGCCGACCGCGTCTTTATCGCGAATGTCCGTGCCGACCAGATACCCGTAACTTTCTTCGCCGCCAAAAATGTAGGATGGGCCATCGCTGAGGGATTCGAACTCGCGGATCTTTTCGCCGATAAACTTAAACCCGGTCAGGACGTCGTAGCATTGCACGCCGTAGGCTTCGGCAATGCGGCGCTGCAGTTCCGTGGTCACAATGGTTTTAATAAAGGCGGCCTTTTTCGGCAGGCTATGCAATTCTTTTTTGCTTAAAAAAATATAGTCGGCCAGCATGGCGCCGAGCTGGTTGCCGGTTATAAGACGGTAATCGCCTTTGTCGGGAACGGCGATCCCTAAACGATCGGCGTCGGGATCGGTCCCCATGACAAGGTCGGCTTTTTCTTTTTTAGCAAGCCCTACGGCCAGCGCCATGGCCGAGGCCTCTTCGGGATTGGGATATTTTAGGGTGGGAAAGGCGCCGTCCGGGTCCTTTTGTTCCGGCACAAAAATAACGCCGATGCCCATTTCCGAGAGAGCGCGCGCTACGGGAGCGGCGCCGGCGCCGTTGAGCGGCGTGTAAACTACTTTGAGCTGCCGCCCTTTTTCCCGGATCAGATTGGGCCGGATGGCATTGGCCTTGACCGAAGCGATATAAGCGTCGTCGATTTCCTTGTCGATAACGCGCAACAGGCCCTCGGATGTGGCCTGGGGTTCGCTTAGTTCCCGGATAACGCTTGCCGCGCGCACTTCCTTTACAATTGCATCGTCGTGCGGGGCCACGATTTGCGCGCCGTCGCTCCAGTAGCATTTGTAGCCGTTGTATTCCTTGGGATTATGGCTGGCGGTTATCACGATGCCGGCCGTGGCCTTAAGCAGGCGCACGGCAAAGGAGAGCTCCGGCGTGGGCCGCAGCGACGAAAACAGATAGGCGCGAATACCGTTGCCGCAGAACACGAGCGCCGCTTCGCGCGCAAAGACGTCCGAAAAATCGCGCGAATCATAAGCGATCACCGCGGCGGGGTTGGGGCTTTGGCCGGCGGCCAGGATGTAATTTGCCAATCCTTGCGTAGCCTTGCGGATGTTAAGGGAGTTCATGCGGTTGTCGCCGCCGCCGATCACGCCGCGCATGCCGCCCGTGCCGAATTCGAGCTCCATGAAAAAACGATCGTTGAGTTCGTCAAGATTTCCCGCCGCGACCAGCTCCACTACTTGTTTGCGGAAAAACTCGTTTTTTTCCTGATTAATGTAGTTTTGGGCTTTTTTTAGTAGGACATCTTTTTCCATTGTCAATACCTCTATAATCGTTTGATACTGTGTCGATCGGATAATACCGGATTAATTGTTCCATTGATTTACAGTTAAAACAAAGCTGTTCAACCCTGCCTGTTTTTTAAACCCATCGAATTCGATGGGTTTAAAATTTGGATTATTCAATTGCTCCCGAATATCCGTCAATAAACATTTTCGGACTCAAGACGGACGTAGTATCAATCTTTTTTGGAAAATGGTTCAGGTTCCCCGTAATTAAATAGCGGGCCTTGGCGCTTACGGCAACCTGAATAAAAGGCAAATCATCATGATGGACCGTCTTGATTTCAGGCGCTCCGGCGATTGTTGGTTGGCCGAATTCTTTAATGAATTCAAGAATCGCGGCAACCTCGCTTCGGTCAAAATTAAATTTCGGCCGCATCAGAACATCTTCATATTCCCGCAATATGCGACTGTCAAAACAAACCGAAAGTTTCTCATCCAGGATCAGGCCGAGGATGGAGGCTGGAGTTCCATAGGGATTAAGCAAAGCTGATACCAGGACATTGGTATCGACAACGACCAGCACCTATTTCCTCCTGCGCTGCCGGATGGTGTTGATTTCTTCGTTGATGGCGTCCTGCGAAAGCGTACTATTGTTGTTGTGCAACGATTTAGTTTGCATGGCGATTACGGCCGCGATGGCGCGTGCTTTGCGGATGGCGCTGAGAGTCGTATCGACCGTGGATTCCGAAAGCGGCGTGAGGAGCGCCACCGGCCGGCCGTTGGAAGTGACCACCATCTCGTTTTCTTTTTGCAGCTTTTTCCAAATCTGGGCCGGATGGTTGCGAAAGTCCCGGACGGTTACATATCTCATGGAAT
>JAQUMP010000040.1 GCA_028718065.1 Chitinivibrionales bacterium
CAGCTCAAACGATAAAATCATCTTTGCCTACTCCTCCGGCGCCACGCTTGCGAACAGCACGCCGGCGTCGGGAAGACGCTTGGGATTTTCCATGGCTGATGCTGTTGTTAATGGGTATAATCCGGGAATCTATTCTGCGAAGTGGTGGAACCTTGTCAAGCAATGCCTGCGCTGGTGCGAAACGGGCATTCAACAATAATGCTCGCCCTGGCGCCTATTCGCGGCGTTACCGACGCTATCTTTCGCACCTGCTTCTCTCATCACTTTAAAGGCTGCGACCGTGCCCTTGCGCCCTTTATAACCACGGTCAAGGCCACCTTTGTCAACCTCTCGCACCTACGCGACATCCTGCCGGAAAATAATCTTGCTCTGCCGCTTGTTCCGCAGATCCTGGGCAATAACGCCGACGATATCGTGACGCTCGCGCGGGCCTGCGCGGACCTTGGCTATACAATTGTCAATTTTAATCTGGGCTGCCCGTTTCCGCAGGTCGTCAATAAAAAACGCGGCAGCGGCCTGTTGCCCCATCCGGAAGTCGTCGAAAAAATGCTTACGTCCATTTTCCCACGTCTTTCATGCAAACTTTCCCTAAAAATGCGCCTTGGCTTGCATTCAAGCACGGAATCGGCGGTATTGGTCGAACGGCTGAACCAATTTCCCCTGCTGGAAATTATTATCCATGCCCGGTTGGGCAAACAGCGCTACGAAGGGAACGTTGACATGGAGGGATTCAAACAATGCTTGCATGCCAGCCGCCATCCGATAGTTTACAATGGCGACATTGTTTCCAAAGTTTCTTTTGAAAAGGTCAAGGCGCTCTTTCCCACGGCTTCCGGCTTCATGGTCGGCCGCGGGCTGCTTTGCAATCCGCTGCTTGCGGAGCAACTTGTGGGAATTAAAAATCCTAACCCGCCCCAAAAACGCTTGCACGCTTTTTGCGGCGATCTTTACGAACGATATCGGATACTGCTTCCCAAGGGCGACCGCGCCATACTGGGCAGAATGAAGGGCATCTGGTTTTATCTGGCGAATAGCTTTGAAAACAAAGAAGAACTTCTCAAAAAAATCCAACGGTGTAAGACGTGCCGGGAATATTTGGAGCTTATGGAAAGGATTTTTGGCTAAGTGCTTATTACTTTATAAACGTTTTAAGCATTTTGATCAGTTTCGGTAAATCGTCCTGAGCAACACTCCATACAACATCCAAGTTAACACCGAAATATCCGTGAATAAGACGGTTACGCATGCCGATGATATTACTCCAGGGCACAGCGGAATTCGCAGCTTTAAATTTTTCGGAAACATTTCCGGCAGCTTCACCGAGAATCTCAATATTTCTTACGACTGCATCCTGCGTCTTTGTATCCTGGAAAAACTCCTCAAACGAAAGGCCCTGACTATACCCAATGACCCGCTCCGCAGCCTGGAACATATCTTCAATCAATGTTGCGTCGGGACGTTCAGACATAAACGACCGATTCCCTTATAGACTTTGCAATCCGCTCGTTACGAATAGCGGATATTCCGGCATCGGTAAGTGCATCAATTTTACGACGTAGAATATGTTCAATATACTCCGTCAATTCCACGAACTTCATGCCGGGAGTGCGTTCGAATTCCAGGACGAGATCGACATCGCTATCATCTGTTTGCCGGCCTGTGGCGAATGAGCCGAAAAGCCCTATCCGGGAAAGACCGAAGGTCTCATGAAGATAAGGGAGTTCTCTTCTTAGCAAATTTATAACTTCGGATTTCGTCATACAATTTCCTTTCCCGGAATATAAAAGGCCGTTACTTTTATAAAAATACAATCTCCGCAGACGAGAGCAAACAGGAACATAAAATCGTATTCGATTGAAATCCTTGTGCAATAATCGATCTTCTACGGTTTAAAAAACCTATTTTGTCAAGGCCTCATATTCCGCCAACATGGTTTTTGTATCTCCTAGGCCAAGTTCAGGATGTGGCCAAAAAATAACCTGACGACTGCCGCCCCAAGTCAGAAACCTTATCGTTCCTTCTTTATTTATAAGAAAGCATTGCCCGGATTCAGGAATACCATAACTATGGAAAACCGGGCTTGAACCGTGTAATACATCTTCGCGTATCAGCGGAATAGATGAATGAAATCGAACAGAATCAAAATTGCTTGCATCGACCACAATGACTATTTCCGTTTTGCCGATATGTTTGTTTAAGACGATCTTTATGGCTTCCCAATATTTAGGATTAAGCTCAACGACATCTTGTTGGTAAAAATTAAGTAATACATAGTCGTTCTTAGAAAGCAGTTCCTTAAGATGTTCTGTTTTGCCGGTAATATCCTTCACAGAAAAATCAGGGGCCTTATCGTTTTCCTTTAACTGTGGATTTTTAAAAATACCCGGCTGAAGATCTCGAACAAACAGTTTGGATTTATCTGCGGAGAGACCTGTTATGTGGAATTTTGCATTCGGTAAAAAGACTGGAGATTCAAATAAATTAAAACAAGTAATGGTATTTTCCGTGGCCGCATCCCTCAGTTGGAATGATTTTTTGTCAGTTTTAATAACAAGCGAAGTTAATTCTTCATTATTGCCGGTTGTATAAATAATGGCCGGAAATGTTTCGGAAAAAACATGTAACATGCCTTTGAGTGCATCTTGCCTGATTATACTCATTGATTGAATATCTTTAAAAGGAGTTCCAATTGCCAGGCCGGTCGATATTTGGAAATGAATTGTTTTCCCCTTTGAAAAAACCGAATCGTATGCAAAAGCTTCAACCAGCCTCCCGCCGTAGGGAGGTCCAATCACAACTCCATTGAGCACCGTTGGAGTATCATCGGAAAGATCACGATTCCTGTTTTTATCAATAATGAATATTTTTCTTGGGATAATTCTTAAAAGACCGGCAGTATCCACATTCCGGGTTGGCATTCCAGGAAATGATTTGAGCCCCAGAGTGTCCTGACCATCTAATTTTGTATGCGCACAAATGTAAACATCTCCGTTTATAATCATTTTGCCGAATACCAAAGAATCCGCATTGGGCGGCAAAACCCGTAGACTGTCCTTGTATTTAAAATCCACGGTATCCGCGCCGGTGCTCCAGGCCGAAAGAAAGGGATATTGTTTGGTGGAAACAATCGAAATTCCAGTAAAGTCCAACTCGGTAATCCGGGATTTATTTTCTTGAATGGATTTTTTGCTATTCGTGCTCGCTTGCGGTATTACCACCGCCCCAATTAATATCAAAATCACCATTTCCAGCACGCTTATCTTTCGGGCAAAAACCGTTTTCCCGCCCAACAGCCTTTTTATTCTTTGGGCAATATCGGGGCCGCGATCTGCAATGCCAAGAAGCCCGGGGGTAACCTGACTTCCGGCAGTGCATAATCGCGACGTCTTGAGAAGCCCCGATGCAAAATCGGCTGGATTGTTCCGGCTGAGCAATACGGCCATATCGTCGCAGGCGCGTTCGCGCGTTTTGCGGATAAGGCTATTGAGCCACCAGAGCAGAGGATTAAAAAACCAAATCATGGTAAAAATTGTCTGGAAAAAATTAACCGGAATGTCCCTGCGTTTGACATGCGCGAGTTCGTGGAAAAAGATGGCACGCAGTTCGGCCTCATTCACTTCCGCAAGGAGCTTTTGGGGAATAATAATGCGCAAATGCACAATTCCCATAACCACTGGACTGTGAAGATCGTTTATGGTTTCCAACCCGATCGGCTTTTTCAGGCCGATTTCACGGATACACTTATTAAATATTTGCCGGATTGACACATCTAAAACAGGCCAGGCATAAAAAAAACGCTTCTTTATGCGAAAGATTCTCCAACCGTTAATACCCAGTAAAAAAAACACGATGCACGCCCAGCTATAAAAAAATGCGGTTTTAATCAGCTTCGGTTTTGAAACCGAGCTTGTTAATGGTAAGCTTCGGACATTGGTATGCTCCGTATTTTTTGAAACCGGTTCGGAATACGCTGGCTGAATCCGATCGGCCGAAGAATTAGCGCCCGAAACTAATGGCAAGGAATTATCACCGACAGTTGCCTGATGAATAATCGGTGTCATCGGCCGGCGCAGAGAAGCCAAGCTCAGGTCGGAGCTTATAGATGGTGGCAAACAGAGTTTAACCAGGCCGACACATAATAATAAATAGCAAAATGCGGCGGAACGTTTTCTGGCGATAAAATAGATCCCGAATAATAATAGAATAACAATAGAACTCTGCCAGAACATTGCGAACATATAATGTTGCCAGAAAGTAATGATGGTAATCATAGGCCCCTCACTTTTTTGTGGTTTATTTTAGAAGCGGCCAACAAGGCTTCTAATTCGTGGGCTTGTTTGGGCGTAAGACCTTTACGGTCGGCAAGGTAAGCCACCAATGGTCCTAATGCACCTTCCAGCACCGTATCTAAGAATTGAGTTAGGTTCGTAGTTACGATATTGTTACGGTCCCCGACCGGAATATAAAAACAGGTGCGGCCCCGCAGTGTGCTTTGCAATACCCCTTTTTTTACCAGACGTTCCAAAATTGTTTTAAGCGTGGAGGTATTCCAGCGCAATTTTGAATGGACCTGTTCCAATATCTCCGCAACCGTCGCATTGCCTTTTTCGCCGCACATCCGCCAGATAGCATTCATGACAATCCATTCGGTCCTGGACAAGCTTATTTTTTCTTGTAAATTGTCGTCCATAATAAAAACTCCTTTGTTGGCTTTCAATTACAAGTATAACTAATTTAGCTACAAATGTCAATATGAATGTTAAATTAATTTAAAGACCGGTTTAGCAGCAAGGTTTTCTGAAGGCCTACTGCTTCGCGCGAATCAGGCTTGGAATATTTCCCGCGGCGTAAAGAGGAACGGAAACAACCTTTTCCCCTTCCCGTCCAAACGGTTCCTGGGAACATTTGATGCCCAGCGGGACTTTGGGAAAGGATTTTAAATACTGGTGGATACTGCGCAGATGTCCGGCGGCGCCCGATTTTACCTCAATCGGAACGGCAAAACCGGCCGCTTCACAAAGATAATCGACCTCGGCCTGCGAACCCTTGTTAATCCTGTGCCAATAAAAAAGGGCGGGATCTTCAAAATGGCCTTCGCGATTAAGAAGCTCCTGCCCCACAAACTGCTCCGCGACGGCGCCCCGATGAAAATTGAGTACCAGCGTCGCTTGCCGCCAATCCTCATACCGAACGCCAAGCTGCCGCTGCATAAGCCCGACGTCAAGGAAAATGGTTTTATAGAATTTCTCGGAAGCGCCCGCGGCCAGTGGAACTCCCGCCCCGGAACTATTCCGCACGCGGGAAATAATGCGCGCTTTTGTCAATAAATCAAGCGCCGCTTTTATCTGAAATGCCCGCGCGTCCGGATCGATTTGGGAATACACGGTTTTTTGGCCAACCAGGGCGGGGATGACCGCAAAGGCATTTTCAACCGTTTCGATGCCGCTTCTACCGGCAAGGCGGGCAAAATCGGCCCGGTAGGTTTGCACGATGCTGCGCTGCTCCTCCTCGGCCGCAAGAAATGATCTGTTTTCCAGAAACGCGGCGATTACGCCAGGCATTCCGCCGATGTAAAGATACTCTCGCAATAAAGCAATTGCCTGATCGTGAAGCGGGCTCGCGAGCGGAGCATCGGGTGCCGCCGCCGTGATTTGCTCTCCAAGCAGGGTGTAGCCCGACGCGCAGCAAAATTCCAAAAAAGTAAACGGCCTGACAAAAATAAATTCTAGTCGCCCGACCGGTATCGGCAGGTGTTCGAGTTCAAATTCCAGCAGTGACCCGGCCGCTATTACGTGAAGACCGGGCAGGTTTTCATAGAAATATCGCAGCGCCACAACCGCACGCGGGCAAAGCTGAATTTCGTCGAAAAACAAAAGAGTTTCGCCGGGCGTTATAGTTACGCGTTGCAGCGCGCTGATATTTTGAACTATTGCATCTATTTTTAAATCATCGGCAAAAAGCTTAATAAAACGGGGTTCCTGCTCGAAATTTATTTCGACAAACGAGCTGAACCGCTCTCCTAATCTCCGAACAGCATACGTTTTTCCGGTTTGCCGTGCCCCGCGCAGAACAAGCGGTTTGCGCTTTGGTTTTTTCGTCCATTCTAAGAGACTTGAATCGAGTAATCTTTCCATAGTCTAAAAATAGCATATTTTATGACAAAATTCAAGGTTAAATTATCATTATTATTGCTATTATTGGTACCAATAATATCACTGTCGTTTAAATTGCCTATTTTAGCCTATTTATCGGCTTTTGCCCCCGCTTATGATCCTTTAAAAATCCCAAATAAGTATTGCAACTTATACGTATATTGTATATAATATACTTAATTCGCATATTTGATTAAAGGAGGAAGCGTATGGTTCACATTCCAGTGAGCGAATTCAAAAATGAAATATCAGAAACCTTAAACCGTGTTGTGTATACCGGCGAACGCGTTCTACTTCAGAGACACGGAAAAGACGTGGCTGCGCTTGTTTCCATGAACGAACTCAAACTTATTGAAGAAATCGAGCAAATGGAAGACGAAATCGATCTGAAAGAAGCTCTCAAAATCCTTCATAAAATAAAAGCCGGAGAGAACGGCGTGGTTTCGTGGGACGAGGCGAAAAAAGAACTTGGCTTGTAAGGATTAATATGCCCTATACGGTTCAGTTTGAAAAATCAGCCTTAAAAGCGCTTAAAAAACTTCCGCAAAATATTATACCTGCTATCTGGCACGAAATTGAATCCCTTAAAATCAATCCCCGGCCGCCAGGATGCAAGAGACTTACAGCAACCGATCATCTTTATCGTATTCGTTCCGGCGATTACCGGATAGTTTATACCATCCGTGATAAAATTTTACTCGTTCTTATCGTTCGCATTGGGAACCGCAAAGAAGTGTATCGCAAATTATAATCTATAACCGAAAACCCAATCGCAGGCCTGCTTCCATTTTGCTAAAACCAAGAGTAAGCGCATCCTTTTGCATAGAAGGATCCCAATAATAATCACGAACGTTGATAAAATCGAGCGGATTCAAGACGTTAAAATAGGCATCAAATCTTGTCAAATAACGATTATGGATAATGCCATTACGGTATTGAAGGCTAAAATCCAACCCATGATAATCGGGTAAACGAAGGTATTTGCTCTCGTTAAAATCAAAATAAGGCAACCCTCTTGAAAAAGAATAATTTACAAATAGGTGATATTCGTCAAAATTACCAAAATTAAAATGAAGTCCATTTTTCAATGATAACGGTATATTCCATTCATAGATCGAACTACCTGTATTCGTTGCCCTTTGCGCTTGCGACAGATTACAAACGCTTCTGAGCGAAACCCATTTAAAAAATTGTAAATCGGCGCTTGCATCGATGCCTTCGGCCAATAATGGCGTTGCAAGAGCGGGATTCCATGCAAAAAGCAGAGGATCCATCTGCGGTTCGCGGTCGGTTTTGCGAATATAGGGCTGAAGGCTAAATTTTATCCCCGGCCCTGAATTAATAAAAATCGGCAGAGAAGCCAAATAAGTATGGAATTGCTCGCGCCGGTAACTGCTATCGGGCAACCCCCGAATGTCCGGCCTGCCGGTAATCCTGCCGAAATGAATTTCCGCCAAAAAATGCTTGGCAATCCATTGGAAAGAAAAACCGGGATCAACTATCAAATCGGGTTTTGTCCCATACAATAAGCCCGAGCAAAGAACATCCGCGCTCAGGTTAAAATTCCCACGTTGTTTTTCTATAAACCCATGGGCGAGTAATTCCAATTCTTTATTTTGTGAGGAATAGCTTGTGTCAAGTCCGCCGCCGTAACGTTGAACAATGGAACCGTACCAATTTAAGTATTCTGCACGGTAATCGAGCAGAACGCTCAAATTGTTTTTATTATATAAAGTGTCTACGTTCATGGATGCTGTTCCGGTGGTCCAATAGGTGGTATTAAGAAAGGCATTTTTCCCGACATTTTTTCCGGCCGCGTAATATTGACTCGAACCACCAAGACAAATTTCCGGAACTTTTTGGTTTATCTGAGAAATTTTTACGCTCGCCATTCCCCAGGGAACAATTTTGTCCGGGGCTCCATATTCATCCCATGCAAACCAGGCAAAAGAATCAAACTTCAATAATTTGTTCACGACGGTCCCGGTCATGGTTACATTTCCGAAATTTACCGGTTGGCCCAACCCATAGAGCGGAGAACCGAACACCATAGCCGAACCAGACAACCATTCAAGCAAATATTTGTCGCCCATATTAAAACCGATTTGCAAACAATCATCGCTTTTTCTTTTTGGGATCGATAATAAAACGTCCTGGCTTAGAGGACTATAATCGATGGCAAGTTCGGGGCGCTTGATAAGTTTTTGATCGGCCGGACGGTAGATCCCCGGATCGGCATTGACCATTACTCCGCTCACGTCAAGATTCCTGCCCGCAAGCCTATTGACAATCACGTCTACGTCGCTTAAAGCCGATATCATCAGGCCGTCGATATCGGCATAGGAAATCCCGCCGAAATGAAAGGGTGATAAAAACGGCACGCCGGAAATAATATATTTATTTTCAAATGGGCTCCCGCCGCGGACCAGCAATGCCGATCGCGCTTCGGGCATATTGTTGATGGTTGCTTGGGAAAGAAGGATACTGCTCAAATAATGGGTTAGTCCCGTAGATGTCTGTTTTTCTTCGATATTGATTTTTTCCGGTGCGGCTCGATATCCATACACAACAACTTGATTCGCGGTATCCTGCAAAGCCTTCGCAGGAGAGTTCTTCGTCAGGTAGCATTTTACTTTTCGGTTTAATTTTCCCTGAGTAAACCCCGGAAACCGGGCCGGATCATACCGTTGCGCAAGAATTGTCATTATTGCCGGACAGGAAGGCAAAAACCGGAAAGCAAACCGCCCGAGCGAATCGGATTTTGCGACAATCATTCCATTTTGGCAAGTTTGTCCCGGCGCTTTACCGATTATTTCCAAATAACGGCTTAAGGGCATTGCCAAATCGGAATCTGCCACCGAATCACCGAACTCAAGATTTGCAATAGCGCCGCCGACAGGAAGGTTTGTTTCCTGGTCTAAGACAACCCCTTCCATGTCCGGAACGGCATCGTTACTATTTTCTATGAGGCTATCGGGATTGATAACAAATTCAAGCTTCACGGTAGCGGGAACTTCTTTCCCCGCCTCATACGCCGGCGAAAAAACGGAATGCAGTATGGTACTATAAATAATCGTATCTAACGGCGGCCATAGTCCCTTTTCTATTTCGCACTTTTCGACAGCGCCTTTTTGGTCGATGTCCGCGCTTACGACAACGATCCCCCGAAGGTTTTTTTTAAAAACCTGAATCGGGATATTTATTTGACGGTCGGAAATAAGTTTTGGCTCCGCGGAGAAGCCGATTCCGGAAGTCATCGAAACCCGATTGTCTTTTAATAAGCCAGTATGCAGAGTATCTTTTTGCGGCAAACCGGAATTATTGGCAATTCCTTTCGCGAATGAAAAAGAAAATCCAATTATGCAAAGACATAATATTTTATCGCGAATGGTTGGTCGTGATTTAAAGGAAAGAATCACAATATCTAAATTACTTTTTGCAAACTTATTTTTCTCTTTTTCTCACCAGGCAAATCTTTGTATTCCATTAAAAATCTTTAAAAATCTTTTTTCATCGCTTCTTCTATCTTGCTTTTAATCTGGTCAAACCGGAAGGGTTTCTGCACAAAACCCAAAACCCCGGCGTCCAATATTTCCTGGGCCTCGCCGTTAATGCTGTAACCCGACGAGAGGATTGCACGAATGCGGGGATTGATTTCCCGCATGGCAAGAAAAGCATCTTTGCCGTTCATTTCCGGCATGATCATGTCCAGGATCACACAATCGATCGATTGCCACGATTTCCGGTAAAACACAAGGCCTTCTTTCCCGTTCTCACGCACCGTCACCCGGTGCCCGAAAGACCGGAGCATTTCGGCGGCCATTTCGCGCACGGACTCCTCGTCGTCAATAAAAAGCACGTGCAGTGATTTTCCCACGGCCGAAGGCGGGGCCACCGGCGACTGTTCCTTGGCAACCGTGTTCAATACGGGAAAATAGAGCCGGAACGTGGTACCGTGTCCCGGTTCGCTGTATACGTCGATGGCTCCCTTGTGGCTCTTGACAATTCCATACACCGCGGCAAGTCCCATGCCGGTACCCTTGCCCATTTCCTTGGTAGTAAAAAACGGTTCAAAAACATGTTTCTTGGTTTCGGCATCCATTCCCGTGCCCGAATCCGTTACGCTTATCCTGAGATACCGGCCCGCCTGGATTTCATAATGTTTGTTTTTACAATACTTCCGGTCAAGGTCCATAAGCTCCGTCTCAAAAATCAGCTCCCCGCCGTCCGGCATTGCGTCCCGCGCATTCAGGGCGAGGTTTAAAAAAGCATTCTGGACCTGCGAGGGATCGCAGAGAATGGTCGCCTCGGATGCGTTGAATCGTTGCGTAATGACGATATTTTTGTTGATGGTATGCGACAGGATATCGACGACTTCCAGCAGTACTTTTTGGATGTCCGCGGCCACGGACATTACTTTACCTTTGCGAGAAAAAGCCAGCAACTGCGCGGTCAGGTCGGCGGAACGTTTCGCGGAAAGCAAGATTTTTTCTGCAAAGCGGGAAATCGTTGGGTCCGTTGCCTTTGCCTGTATAAGTTCCGCGAACCCGGAAATGGCCGAAAGCTGATTGTTGAAATCGTGGGCGATGCCGCCGGCAAGCTGCCCGACAGCATCCATTTTCTGCGCTTGTCGCAGTTGTTGTTCGAGCTTGTTGATTTCGGTAATGTCCCGTGCGCTTGAGAGCGCGCCTATCACCGCGCCGGCGCCGTCTCTCAGGGTGCGGCACCACCATGCCAGCAAGCGGTTTTCCCCATCACGGCGGCGTTGTTGGCTTTCGGTATACATCAGGTCGACGGTCCCGGCAAACAGTGGCGCGACTTTGTCACGAGTGTCCTGTTCACCCTCGAAATAATAACCGGCCTCCTTGCCGATTACATCATTGCCGAAAAATTCATATCCGGCCTTGTTTGCCCAGGTATATACCTGGGCCGTGTTCACCTCCATGATTATATCCGGAACCGCGCCCAGAATTGCATCGTTGCGGGACGAAAGTTTACGCAATTCTTCGTTTGCGGCAATCAGATTGGAACGGCTGTGTTCGAGTTTGGCGTGCGTCCGGTTTCGAACGCTCTCAAAAGAAAATGCATACAGCACGCAGCAGAAATATATTGCCGGAAACCGGATCATGAAATCAACTGGATAGGCATGCCGAGGCGCGAACACCATCATGCCGCAGACGATGATAAAGCATATCGCGGACAATATGATGCCCTGGCGCGTACCAAGCAAAAAGAAAACCAAAAGAGGAATCGTGTAGACCCACATGGCGCGATAAATGTCGGTGCCGAAATCCCCGATAAACTTCGCGCACAGCAGTCCGATAAAAAGGTATGAGGCGGTTGCCAGATTTCCGGTCCGGCGCAAATGCCAAAAACCCGCCAGCACACAAAAAAGAAAAACCGTATTCAGCGAGGTTTGCAGAAAATCACCCCGGATAAAAGTAATCACGGCAAAAACCGACAACATGACCGTGGCGGCGAAGGAGAGCGTTAAAAGAAGTGTGGCTTTGCGATTATATTCTAAATTATTTTCGTGCAGCCTCCGTGCAAGCCGCCTGCCATACGCAAACGAGGTAAAAAAAGATTGTATGTTCATTCTGTCCGCCCTAATAGCGAATTTTCCGGCGCTACCCGATAATACCCAGCAATCCCGTTTGTCCTGATTTTTTGCACTGAATATCCCCGCCGGTTAAATTCCCGTACAATAGCCCTTATTCCCGGCTGGGCGAATTCGGCATCGGTAAAAACGAGCAGCCGTGGATGAAATTTGTCAATTACCCAGGACACATTCGTGGAATCAAAACAATCCTCGTACATGCCCACGCAATTCTTATCTGTCAAGAATTGCAGTTGCGCGATCTGGTTGGCGCAGTACACGCCGTTTTCGGGCAGCTCCGACGTTAGAATGTCACAATGCGTCCGGACATTCATGACCGGCGCAGGCGGATTTTTAAAAAACCTTTCGTAATACCGGTGCGGATGAAATACGGGCGCTAAAAGCGCCCCGATAAAAATAAAAAACGCGCCGTACAGCATGATTGCCGGTTTAATTTTTGTACGCAAGGGAGTTGCCGTTGCAATGATCGCATAAATGCCGTAAGCATATACAAACGGCAGAAACGGCGTAAAATAGCGCACCGAGGCCCATTCGATATAGGCAACGTAGGCGCTCGCCATAAAACTCACGACAATCGGGACCATTATAAAGGAATTATAAAATGTTCTCCGCGTTGCAACGCCGAGGCAAACACCGGCCAGCGGAATCCATTGCAAACCATGTTCGTGAAAATCAAGCGCCGGAATGAACCGCCAGCAGCCCACGATCAAAGCCTTAAAAGGAAACAGCAGACCGTATTTCCCGAGGAATTCAGTCAAAGAATAGTTCCACGGATCGCGGAGCGATCCTCGCAGCAAACCGGCCGAAAGCGCGAGATGAAAAGGGCTTCCAAAACAAAGAGCGTTCCGGACAAGCACCGGCATCATCATAAGCGCAAATGCCAGGCAGGCCGACAAAAATCCGTACCGTGGATAGTCCGGACTCTTTCGTGTAAACCAATAGAGGGCCGCTAATCCGGCAAAAAACAGGACCCCGTTCGGCCGGATAATACACAATATCCCCATAAGAATTCCAATGACGGTCCAATCGATCAAACTTCCTTTTGTCAAGCGCTTCGACCACAGCGCCAGCGCGGCGACGCCGATACCGAAAAGACCTTCGGCGCATACGCCGGTGCCCCAGTAGAGCTGGTTCAGGGAAAAAACGGTTACCGCGAGGGCCGCCAGTGCGGTCATGGCGCCGAAAAAGGAGCGGAGGGCATAATACAAGAGGACTTCTTTAATTAACAAAAGGATACCGGCCGTCCACAGCGCCGTTTTGTAGGAAATGCCGAACATCAGAAAACCGGCGGCCAAGGCCATGATCATTCCCGGAAAGCGCAAATCGTCGGGACGGGGGAGGTCGGGGTGCTTTACAAATGGGGCAATCAGAAGCCGGGTCGTAAAACCGTGGCCCTGCGCAAATTCCTTGGCGTCTTCCATCCAGGTGCCCTCATCGCCGACGGGAATGGCATTGTATCGAAACCGCACCCGCTCCGCCACAAAATGAA
>JAQUMP010000041.1 GCA_028718065.1 Chitinivibrionales bacterium
TGGCATACCGGGCCTGGGCCGACAGCGCCTATCAAACCTATTGTCAATTAACGTCCGGTAATGATACGCTTGATATCGTGGAGTATCCGGACTGCGGCGGCGAAGGTTTTGAACTCAGCCGCCTGGCTTCCCAGGCAACCGTTTGCCGCCTGCATACTCCCTGGACCGCGGTACGCAAATTCAATGAAATTACGGAAGGGCCTCTTGACCGGCTGCTGCTATGCCGCCTGGAAAAGGGCGCAATCCGTAAGGCCGGCAGCCTTTCGGCCCCGTCCAACGCCGTCGCGGCGCTGGTAAATAAAATGTGGGGCATAAAAAAGGTAACGGTTTTTCCGAATCCGATGCCCCGGCGCGAGTATCCGCAAAGTCAAGGGAGCGCTTGGATATTCACCGGCAGGGTGGAACGCCGCAAAGGCGTTCATCTGCTGTTGCAGGCCTACGGAAAGCTTTGCGGACAAGAGAACCTGCCGCCTTTAAAATTGGTCGGCGCGCCCTACGGCATATATAACGGCGCGCCCTACGGCGATTACATCGGCGCGATGATTGATCGCTTGCAGATGAGCGGGCGCGTGACCTGGATCAAAGGCGTAGCGCATGAGGAGATATTTGACCATCTTATCGGATCGGCAGTTGCCGTTTTCCCTTCGGCATGGGAAAATTATCCCTATAGTTGCCTGGAGGCCATGGCCTGCGGCTGCGCGGTGGTGGCGCCCCGCTGCGGAGGATTTCCGGAAATAATCCAAGACCTTAAAACCGGACTCCTTTTCGAAGCGGGCAGCGTTGAGGACCTTACGGAAAAACTTTTGACGCTGCTGCGGCGACCCCATTTGCAAAGCGAGCTCGGCGTTCACGCGCGTAGCGCCGTCGCGGCACTTTGCGATGCGGAAACAATCGGAAAGTGCACCGAAGATTTTTATTACGCTTGCATAGCGGGACGTAAAAATTTATGACGGCCCAAACCGCCCCAACGCTCGGATCGCGGCTCATTAAAAATTCGGTATTAAATCTTTTTAATACTTTTTTTAACCTGGCGACGACCTGGGTTATTTCGATCTGGGTAGCACGCCAACTCGGCCCCGACCGCTATGGTATTTTTAATCTGGTGCTCTGGGTGACCGGCACCTTTACCTGGGTCATCGGCATGGGGCTCATCCATGCCGTCACCAAATTCATTGCCGAATGCAACGGCAAAGGCCAGCCGGCGCAATGCGTGCCCATTATATTTTTTATCTTTAAAATCGAACTTGCCTTCTCGCTGCTGGTCACGATCATCTGCTGTTTTTTTAAGACCGCCATCGCCGCCTATTTTTTTACGCCCCACGAATCGTTTTATTTTTTGCTGGCCTTTATCGGCCTCTTGCCGGGGGTCGTTACCGCCATTTTCTCCGCCACGATCGAGGGAATCCAGAAGTTCGAATACTTTACGCTCGGCAACCTGATAATTTCCCCGCTCTCGTTCATGAGCAAGGCCGCCGTGCTCTGGATGGGAATGGGCATAAACGGGCTGCTTATCGTCATGCTGTTTTTCTCTTTCGTCAACTCAATATTTTACTACTACGTTTTAAAGCGGGAAGGCCTGGGCTTTTCGCACCAGAGCAAGCATTTGGAGGAGTCCCTTAAAAAAAGAATTTACAAATACAACGCCAGCGTCATGGCGATCCTGATCTGCGATAAAATCGTCTGGGACAAAAGCGAAAACTTTTTTCTGGGCCGTCTGTGTCGTTCAACCGAAATCGCCTACTACAACCTCGGTTTTAACGTTGCCCAGCGGCTGATGTCGGTTTTGCCGCAGACATTCTGGAAAGTCCTCTTTCCGGCCATGGCGCACTTTTTCGGCGCGGGCGACGGCGAAAAAACCCGCCGGCTCTTTTTTATATGCACACGCTACCTGGCGTTCTTTTCGTTCCCGGTAGGCATCGGCGGCGCGATCCTTTCTTTCCCGCTGATCCGCTATATGTACGGTTCCGCCTATATCGGCGCGCAGCATGCCCTGCAGATAATTTTTATTTCCTCGATCATTTCTAGCCTGGCTAACCCCGCCTCGGCGATTTTATACGGGTACGAAAAACAGGGTTTTATTTATAAATACGGGGCCGTGCTTGCGGTTGTAAACATTGTTCTGGACATCCTGCTCATAAAACCGTACGGCGCGCTCGGCGCCGCCTGGTGCTACGCCATTACCACTCTGCTGGCATCGGTCGGCGGCCTGTTGTACACCTGCCGCACCATGAAACTATCCTATCCGTTCGTATCGCTGTTTAAAATCGTGTTCAGTACGATCATCATGGGAATTGTCATGGAGCTTATTATCCTGCGCGCGCCGAACCTGTTCGGGTATCTTGCCGCGCTTATAAGCGGAGGTTTCGTATATTGCGTCGCAGCGCTTATTTTGGGGACTTTTGAAGACGAAGATTACGCTCTATTGGAAAGTGTCAAGAAGGTCCTGCCGGGAAAAAGCAAAAGGATTATTGCCAACCTGATCGACTTTATCGCCCAATTCAAGAATTCCCGGCCCGGACACGCCTGATGTTAACCTAAATTCCACAATTAGACTCGGCGCATAACTCGCAATCTCCTGCGCATCAAAGCTTTCAGGCTTTTTGGCAATATCACCTTTGGATATTGCCCGCAAAACCTTCAAGCCTTGCTCCATCAGGATCTTGCGGTTCTGCATCCAAGCCAACTGCGGAATTTAGGTTTAATCCTGCGTCCCCAGATCGAACCATTTGTCAATTACCCAGAGCGTGGGGTCGGCCGGATCGCGCGCCAAATAAAACACCTGTTCCTCGATGGCGACATCCACCGGTGTCGATAAAACCTGGCTGGCGGTAACGGTAAATTCGCCGTCACGAAGAATTACGGTGGCATAGGTCGTATCGTTGTCGTTGTTCGCGGAAGTAAAATAGGTGACGCCGTTGGACGGAATAATCGGCTGCGTCGTAAAAACAATTTCGTCGACTTCCGAAAACATTTTTTCGTGCTTGCTGATTTCGTCGGGATAGGTCCAATAATAATAAGAGGTTCCCGGTAAAATATCGGCCACCAGAGGCAATGCGATGGTATCGCAGAGGCTGGAAGAATACTCCACGTAACTTTTGCTTACATAAAACCGATAGGTTCCGTGGGGAGAAAAAAGGTCGCGAAACAAACTGATGTTTTTAGTCTCATAGGATTTTAATAATTGATTAATCACGCCCTGGGGCGTTTGGCGTAACGATACGCTGCGGTCCGGTTCGCCGGTTTTAGGAAAAAACGGGTTATCGCAGTGCACGCACAAAACCATAAGCCACAAACAAAGAACTAAATAGCCGCACGATCCCCTCATTAAACCATTTCCCGTATTAAGGTTTATATAACGGATTAAACGGAGAAGATGGTACGCCGCCATCATCCCATCGGCTGATCGTCCAGAAATTGTTGTCCAAATAGCTAAGAACAAACCTTGAAGTCCCTGAAAAATTAATGACTGCACCGCCACGCGGCCTGGCAAAGGCCGTATACTTGCGGTAAATAGTCACGGGCTCGGTACGGCTGAAACTTTGAGGATCACTGTAGTTTGTGTCAAGTCCCCAGGCCACCGAAAACGTATCATAACTTGAATGGTTATCGATGGCGGAAAGCCGGCTAAGTTCAGTCGCACGATCATATCCAATCCCGGTCGCATCATAATAGACAAATTCGGCATTAAACAGGTCCTCATAGGAAAGCTTTGAGAATCGTATGCTCGTCACGGTTAGAATCTGGGCAAAATTAAGCGGATCAACGGCAGCGGCCAGGGCCGGTTGTTCTACCGGGCGTGGATCAAAAATCCCACAGCCGGCACATGCCAGGGCAAACAAAAAAATAAATGACCGCAAAAGATAGCGCCTTTCCGAAATGGTCGATAGGTTTTCACCACTACCGGATAATTTACATTATTACCATTGCATATCAAGAACAATTGAAAGGTCCCAGTAATCATCGGCAATGGTATCGATGATCCGGCGTATTTTTGGCACAAACGAACAATAGTTGCCCCACTGCAATTGAGCAATGAAGAAAGGAATTATCGTATACCCCTTGCCGAGCGAATTTACAACATAGCGGCCGGCGCTGAATTCGCGGTAATAATTATCCCCGAAGCTGGACCCGACTTGAAAGGCCATGCGGGCGCTCGGCTTGCATTGAACGGAAAGCGAAACATCGGTCGTAAGGTTTTTGCGGTCGATTTGGTACTCATTATAAAATGCGGCGGCAAGGCTGTCGGCATTTAATCCCGTTGTGTCAAGGTAGACCCGTGTTTTCCAAACGCCTTCGTCCCAGTAGGTTTCGTTCCATTCCCCCTTGCACGACCATTGCGGCGAAAATTCGTAACGAAACGCAAAGGCCGAAGAAAACGTCCGTGAATACGGCGGGTATTTGCCGATATGGAATTGCGGAAAATTATACGAAGTAACTTTGGTATCGGCGTTTGTTTTTTCGCTTATGAATACTCTTGGGGAGGGCGCTACGCTGAGCGCGGCCCCGAGCCGGTACATGCGGTCAATGGAATTCTGACCGCTGTTTTCGCCCCGCACATAGCTGGTGGTATTTTTCGTTAATGAACCGCTCAGCTCGAATTTGAATCGCGGGAACGCCAGCGGCACCAATAATATCTGGTGCCGTTCATAAATCCGGTCATTATCATTATCGTTCCGTTTCAGCGCATTTGAATCCGCGGAAACGTACTGCAAATAAAAATGGGGGTATGTTTTCGAGGTGCGGGTTATGGTGTAGTCGTAGGCAATGCCGGTGCCGGTTTTCGTAAAACTGGCAAGATGCTGTTCAAGGTTTACCTTAAATAAATTATAATCGTCAAGCTGGGCCGTATACTGCTGCACGAGGCTGCTTTCCACCGCGGTTTGCGGCTGTTGCAGAATGCTGCCCTGTTTGAACGTTCTTGTAAAAAGCCGGTCATAGCCGCCGTTATCAAACCTGATCCTGCCGCGATATTCCACCGGAATAAGGCTGTCCGTGGTGAGCGAAGCGGCAATCGCATGATTATAATTTTGCACATCGCTGAATGAAAATTGCTGGTCCCTATAGCGCTGGCTCTGTTGGGAATATTCATAAAACACAAGCGGCGCGCAATGCAAACGCGTGGCAGGGCGTAAAACAGCATCAGCCGTTAGGGTCTGCCCGATTGTCTGCGGGGCGGCAACAAAATGTGATTTACCGTCAGGAGATATCTGACTGCCGGAACTGAACGAATCGGCGATGCCCGCGAAAATGCTATCTTCTTTGTAAAGTGACGCCATTCCCATAAGCCCGCCCAAAGCCGAAGCCGTGGTAACCCCGCCCAACCGGCGGCCATACAAGCTTGCCCCGCCATACAGGGGAAAAAGGGAAAAGGGAAGGCGGTTCCCGGCAACTTGCAGCCCTCCATAATATCCCACGTCCGAAAAATAATCGGCCAGATGCGTCTGGAAAACGTGCGAAGGAATTTGGTTATTGAGCGTGCGCGCCGCTATTCCGCTTCGCGCCGTCACCGGGATGTTCAATAAGGCAAATTTACCGCTTGGGCCGGCCTCCAAGGTTGTCAATTGTCCACCGATGCTGTCATTCTGGCTGAACACCAGGGTCGGCGCCCATTCCAACCCCAGTTGGGCGCCGCCGCCGTTTTTAATTTTTTTGAAAAACGAGCCGGACAAGTCCGCGTATTGACGGGTCGACCCTAAAGCCGGATCATAGGTAATCTGGTAGGCGGCCATTTGCGACAAAGCGGAAAGTGAATCGTTATGGCGCCAGACAAACGAATCGTTGCTTTTTGATTGCGAAAGATATTTCGTTTGCTCCGAATGAATCATGAGGACGGAAGGGCTATCGGTGGCGGCCCCTTCCGGCGCAACCAAGAGCGACGGCCAGTCCCAATCCGAAGCAAGCAGCGTACACGCACTTTGCAGTCCCATTGCCGCGGCCAGCACCAGACACCGGGTTATGCGCATGTAAACCCTTTGTAAAGCAAAAGCCATTGGTCGACGCCCAATTCTTCGGGCCGTTGCGTCGGGGCGATGCCGGTTTTATTTAATAATGTCTCTATGATTGTTTTTACGCCGATATGGTCAAGGCTGTTGATGAGCATCTTGCGCCGTTTTTTAAAACTTTTATCGACAAAGCCGAAAAAATCCTCCCATTGCGCCCGGGACAGTCGCTCATTAAGATTTTCGTAAATCTTCATCTGAAATACAGCCGATTCTACATTCGGCCGCGGGAAAAAAGCACCGGCAGGCACGTTAAAAAGAATTTTCGGTTTACCGAAAAACTGGCAGAAGATAGTTAAAAATCCATTTTCCTTGACGCCCGGCGACGCCGCGATGCGCAGCGCGACTTCACGCTGCACCATAAAGGTAATCGAGCGGATTGCGTTTCCGTAATACAAAATTTTTTTGAGTATCATGGCGCCTAAAGAATAGGGCAGGTTGCCCACGACATGCAGCGGCGTTCCCACGGCTATGCAATTAAATTCCAAAATATCGCCTTGATGAATCGTATAGGTCCCCTCGCCAAGTTTTTGCCTGAGGGCCGCAATGCAATCCGGATCGATTTCAATGCAATGCAGCTCCGGAAACCGCTTGACAAGATACGCCGAAAGTGCGCCTTTGCCCGGTCCGATCTCAAGAATATGCGCGGAAGCCTCTTTTTCGACTGCCTCGGCAATGCGCCGAGCATAGGCAGGAGCCGTCAAAAAATGCTGTCCGAACCGTTTTTTAGGGGCCATTGCTGAAAATTCGGTTAATAATTGACAATACTACATATACAATTTAGTTTAAAATGCAGATACAGTAAATTCAATTTTTCATATTTCTAAGGAGTTTCCCGTGATGAAGCGGCTAACCAAGGGCATTTGCGCCCTATTTTTCTTTTTCGTGATCATTATTAGCTGCCAAAAAAAGGAGCAAATCGCGCCTGTGCCACAATCGGCCCCCCAACTTAAAACGGTTGAAAAAACGCCGCCCAAAGCGCCCTTTATTCCACGGGCCGATTCGGTCATCAGCGCCGATCAGTTGCACGCCTGGGTTGCCTGCAATCCCCTGCTCGATTCCCTGACGCTCTTTTACCAGGATTCCTTTAAAACAAAATCCCCCGAAAAGCTCCTTAAATATCAACAGGACTTTTCACTGGCGCAGGAAAAAATTTGTGAATTAAAAGAACTCCCGGGCGGTTACGAAGAATACCTGTGGATTCTAAAAAACATGGGCAATCCAAAAAACAAGCGACTCTGCGATTCGCTGCATATCGGGACTAACTGACTAAAACGATGAATTAAGGGTGATGATTACTTTTAATGCCGGCCAATCGCAGGAACGCCGGCAGCAGCAGATTCGGCCGGTAATAAATATATTTTGCAAAAACATAGGAAAGTTTTGAAACCTGGCTCAAGGGCCATAATCGGTTTCTCAGATATTGATACGACGGATCAAAATAGCAATTAATGTGGCACCCTTCGCAAAAAGAATATGCCCCTTGGAACAGCAACGCGTCCCCATGTTTTTGGCTTTTAAGCGCCACGGCAAGGCCATTGCCAAGATTGAGTTTTTCTTGACAATGGTGAAAACAGGGCAAGACCAATGAATTGTCCGGCAAAATAACAATTGTGGAGGTCACGGCCTTGCACGCCGGCTTTTTGGTATTATTTCCGCCCTTTTCGCGCAGCGCCAGGTGCGCGCGATTCAGGTAAACTCCCCTGGATTTGGCATACTTTTGGGCTTTGGCATGCGTTTGTTTTGAGACGGCATCCGCGCCGCCTGAATCAAACACCGGGTCTAAAATTACGATCAGCCTGTTTTTTTTTGCCAGATCGTAAACCCCTTTAAAAGTGTCGATGTTTTCGTTGGTATAAGTAAAGAGAATATCCGGGACCAGCTTGTGCACAAGCGCGACGGGGATGCATTTAAGCACGGCGTCAAACGAATCGACGCCCCGAATTTTGTTATGGAGTTCCGGCGTATCGGCATCCAGACTAAAGTGCAATAAGTCAATCAGGCCGGTCAGTTCGGCGGCGCGTTCGGCAAATAAAAGGCAATTGGTGGTGACCGAAGTAAAAAAGCCGATGCGGCGGGCCGCTTTTAAAAAGAGCGGCAAATCGGGATGCAGCAGCGGTTCACCGCCGGTAAAATCGACGAATTTGCAGCCTGCCCTGCGGGCGTCGGCCAGATTTTTAATCACGTCGTCCAAACGGGCATCGATTTTAGGCTGTTGTTTCCAGATATCGCAAAAAGTGCAATGGGCGTTGCAGCGGTTGGTAATGAAATAGTGGAGGAGAAGGGGTTTCATGGGGATTTTGTCCAGAATAGCTGCGTTTTCTTATTTCATTGGAAGGGACCGATTTTCTAGAACCCTTTATCTCCATCTTCTTTACCAATAACCAAAGCCAGCGCCAAAGCGTTACGCAACATAAATGCGCCATAACTGTTTGCAAGTGTGAAGAGATCATCTGCACCATTTGTCGTCCATCCAGCAGATTTTACTAATTTCTTAATGATAGCACATTTCGTTCTTTGGCTCGCCCCATTTTGCAACGGCTTCTTGATTAGATTAGAATATTCTGAGATTCGCAATTCAACGGCTCTGCCTTCTTTCATGTTGTCACCTTTCTCGCATATTTTCATTACTTGACAGATCGCGTTATAATGATGGCTAAAGAAACAAAGCATTATCGTCCAAAATATTGCGCATAAACCATGCCTAAACCATCCTGAATCCAATATTTTTTAAATATTCGAATGTCGGGTCATAAAATAAGGGATTTCGAGTTGGATCGACGGCATCACCCATAGGAATAACGATGACCATACCTTGCCGTGCTCGCGTTAAAAGAACACGATAAGCATTTTTAAGATAATTCTGTCGTTCCAGTTTCTTAATATGGTTCCACCGATCGCCGCAAAATGACCAATGCTTCCATTCTTTTGCATCATATCGAAAATCAGCATCCCAAGTCACACATGCCCAATCAAGTTCAAGACCTTGCACATGAAATTCAGTGGCCACATCTTCTAAATAATATGAAGATCGAACATCCTGCTTCCCGTCGAGAAACCAATGAACAGGGTCCATCGGTGATTTTACATCGATAGCGTGCGGTTTTAACCTCTGTCCCTGGGATGAAACAACGATACCATATCGTTCCGAGCCACGAGCATGCTCCTTCAACCATTGCTTTGCTTTTGAAAAATCTCTGGTAATAACGATAGGAAATTTTTCATTAATTTCTAACAACGTTTTTTGTGCTCCGGCTAGCTCCAAATCTAATAATTGTTTCACTAATAATGAAACGTTTTCAGCACGGAACGACCGCATAGAAACAGCAAGATGCAATTCGTTTTTATAACTAACGTGTGGACGAGATTTTATAACCTCTAATATTTTGCCAGCGCCATATTCGCTGTCAGTAAGCCGCGCAGAAATGAAGACATGCCAATTTGGAAATGACCGGACTAAGGATTCTACCCATTCACTTATACCAGCTTCACCCGTATTGATTTCCTGGCCACCACCGACAAGGCAAACGACTACAGCCCAATCTGGGTGTCGATCAAGGCAAGATATTAAAAATTCAGGTTCAGATTTATTAAATCCTGGGGTTTGCTTCTTTCGAAACATGAAATTAGCTGTTTGTTCAATATTCCAGGCTCGTTGAGCCTCATCAAAAAGTGCCACATGTTCAATAGGAGGCTTAGTTTCATCAACAAGACAGTCGTCGCGAAAATGATGCACATTTTGAATGAACACTTTAACATCGCTGAGCGCTTCAGCTTTTTTTAATTTTCGCCCTTGCTCTTTCTCATTTCGAACTTTATCACGAGCCAGGGCTTCGCGCAAAATTTCCACCAAAGGCCCATTGCCAGATAGGAAAACACTGTAAAGATCATTATTTTTATCAATGTGTTTAGTGGCAATATTCAGACCAACCAGCGTTTTTCCGGCTCCTGGGACGCCAGTAAGAAAACAGATCGATTTATGTGAATGGCTTTTTGAATAACGAATGATTTCTGAAATTGCATCGGATGTTTGGCTGAGATTTACTGCGCTTGCATCACTGCGGGATATTTCATTGACCGAATGACCATTATAAAGCGCCATAGCGGCTTCAATGATCGTCGGTGTAGGACAATAACGACCAGCTTCCCATTTTACCTTGTCAATTTCTTGTCCTTCGGCAAAGATCAGAACATCATCGAGAACCTTTCCCAGCAATTGAATAGTGGTCTCAATAGGGAGAAATAATTTATCGTGATGGGAGGTAAGGGCAATAACAGGTGACGCACTTTTTGCATTAGTAGGAATCAGAACTGGAGCAACATAAAGGTCATGGCTTGATTCATGAAAGTTTTTTAAATCAAGAGCATAATCCCAAACCTGATCCTTTGCTGAAGCTGTGAATTCTTTTTCGCCGACTTTAAATTCTAAAACAAAAATAATTGGCCCAATTAGCAGAACAACATCAATTCGCCGGCCCATGCGAGGAATTGAATACTCAAAGTAGATTGAGCCTTTTCTATTTAAGAGCACGCTTTTTAAAATTGAAATTTCCTGAACCCAAGCATCGCGTTGGGTTCGGTCTAAATCAAAAGCATTGTTTGCCGTGAGTTTTCCAAGAATTTCGTCAGAAGAAGCATTAAGAAAAGCCTCAATTGTATCAGAATAATATTCTCGTTGCGCCATATGTAGTATTTCTGGTTTATTAAATTGTAGCTATTCTAAAAAAGCGCTATATATTTATGAATTAATCCCTGCCCTGTTCAAGCATTTCCAAGCTTCGCATTATACTCCACAACCATTCCCTCATATCTCAAACTCTTAATCGTTTTTGCAGCGCGCGAATGGTGTTTCCCTTCCCGAATTATCCATTGCTGCAAAAAATCCCTTGAAAAAACAAGCCGGTTGTGTTATATTTCTATTGCAGGTTCAGCCAAGGGTCTGTTTATTCAGGCCTGCGGGCATTACCTGTTTGGGAGGGACAAGGCAACTTATCCCTCCCTTTTTTTATACGCCTCGTGATTCATAGGGATCCGGAACACATAAAATTCCGTGCAACGGCCAAACTCTGTCTCCATCTCGCCGCTCACCGTGAAATTGCATTTTTTGTAACCAAGGCATGAATCTATCGCGAATTTCCGGCCTGCAATCGGCCAGCATGCCCGCATTGGAAAGCCTGAAGCCCCAATTGATGCAGTAGATGCAGATATCCGCTGCTTGAACCGGATATGCCATGTCTGATTCTACAAAAACCGGCGAAGGTACTATGAGCGAGGCTCTGAAACGGCCAGTCTGCGTCCGAGTAAAATAATTATGCATCCTGGCGACAAATTCGCGATCTGATGATTTATCGGTTTCATCCATAACAATAAGGCCATGCTCGTTTTGTTTTTCCAGAAAATGAAAAAATCTTTCAAAAAGGAATACCTGATCTTTTCTCAAAAAATCCTCAGGCACGCCGACGGAAGGTTTTTTTACCTCAAGCGGTATGGCTGCGGCGAAAATCACCGCTTCATGTTCCGATAGCAACTCGAATACGCCTTGGGCCATGCATAGGCATGATTGAGAATAGGCCGTGAATTCCGATTTCGTTTGACCGATTCCTGCCGCTCCTTTATTGAGGAATGAAAGCGCTAATCTTCTCCGTGAGCTTTCATCCAATTCTGGCAGTTGTGCCGCGTTGCGAAAACGCTTTTTTTTAAGCAGACGCTCACCCTTTATTTCAAGACCGAACTTATGCAATGCTTCACCGAAACAGCGGATTTCAAGCGCTTGCATGTTTTGCACAAATGACCAAAGCTTACTCACATGTAAAGCAATGCCGCCACGAACCTCATAGGGGCACATTTTGTGATCGTGGCCGCTTTCATCAAGGAAAAGATGAAAACTCATAACTCAATTCCCATCTTCCGAATTGCTCGCAGCCTCGCCCGGAATGGGGCATATTTTAGATATGCTGCATTCTCGCATCTTTTTAAAATAGATTTATCCATCCTTCACTTTTAACATTCTTCGGTATCAAACCTTCCTATTCTTCCAATTAACCTTTCTGCTCAACAATAATGCCACGCCCATGATCCAGGTTTGCAAAACGACAAAGGCATAAAAAAGCGGGATGTACTGAATTGCAACTTTCGACCGGGTTTTGTAAAACCCAATACCCATAAACACAATAATAAAAACAGAATTGACAATAGACATTAATGCGACTGCGTTGTTAAAACATCCTGCCAGCGCCAGCGTAAAAACCACGTTTTGCAGTCCCAGCAGCAAACCCGCAAAAAAGAGCCGAGTGCCCGGTTTAAACCCGCCGCGCGCCCAACGCAGCGCCTGGTGATAATAGGCGCCGTAGGTATTGCAGGCAAATGTTTCGGCTGTGGGGAAAAAGGGCTCCGCCGCAGCAACGCAGTATTTTTTTTTTGCAAAAAAACGCAGCAAGTCGCAATCTTCCACGATGCTCCGGCCCAAAGCTTTGTGGCCGCCGATAGCGCTATAGGCTTTTTTAGAAAACAAAATATTATTGCCCATGCATGAGCCTGCAAATCCGGCCCTTGAAAATGAAAAGGCACTTGACATTAAAGATTCCAGTTGATATGCTTGCAGCCATTCTAAAAGGCTGCTATTTGTTCGCCTGATAGCGGTATGCCCGAACACAAAATCCGCGCCATTGGTGGCCGTTTGCATCAGGGTGGAAAGCCAAGGGGGAAATAAAACCATATCCGCATCCGTAAATGCGATAAAATCGCCGGATGCCGCGGCAATGCCGGTCTCGAGAGCCTGCTGTTTGGGGGTAAGATCAATTTGAGAATTAAAATTAGAATCAAACAATCGTATCGGC
>JAQUMP010000042.1 GCA_028718065.1 Chitinivibrionales bacterium
CCCTGATCTGCCGGATGAGCGGCCGCAAATCAGCGGCGCTGCGCACAAACGACATGGCCACCATGCCGGCCGGCCCGCGCAGAACAAAGCGCAGGTCAACGCGGTCCTTGGGCGTAAACGCGGCGATGGAAAGGTTTACATCCGGAAAATTAACGCCCTTATGCGAAGAATAGGCGCCGCCGCTTTGCACCACGCAGGAAACTTCGCGCGCGGCCCTGTTCAGGGCGCTTACGCGCAGGGCGATGGCGCCGTCGTTTATAAGAACGCGCTGGCCTACCGCCAGTTCACGGTGCAGGCCGGCAAAACTAATGCTTATGCGCCGCGCGTCGCAGGGACCGTTGTTACCGCTAAGCACGACCGTACTGCCTTTTGTCAAATAAACGGGTTTGTCGCCCGGAGTCCGGCCGGTGCGGATTTTGGGCCCCTGCAAATCGGCCAGGATCGCCGGTTCGTAGCCCGCGGTATTGCTGCAGGAAAGGATTCGGCGGATAGCGGCGGCATGGTCGGCGTGCGTGCCATGCGAAAAATTAAGGCGGAAAATATTCGCGCCGCTTTTGAGCAGACGCGTAATGCAGGCTTCCGAATTACAGGCCGGGCCGACGGTCGCAATGATTTTGGCTTTTTTATGCATCGGCTACTGCGCGTTGCTTTTAGGAGAATCCATCGAGCAGGCGCCGTGAAACAGGGCGCCCTCGTTAATGATAAGGTTGCGGGTTTTAAGGTCGCCCACCAGCGACGATTTCGTTTCGAGCTCCACGCGCTCTTCGGCGATTACGTTGCCCACGATTTTGCCGCCGATGATCGCGCGCCGGGCTTTTATATCCGCCTCAATATTACCGAGGCTGCCGACCGTGAGCGTTTCCGTGGTCTCAATACTTCCTTTTAAAACGCCGTCGATGCGAATGCTGTGCGGCGCCGAAAGCGTGCCGTCAAAATGAGAGCCTTCGCCCAAAATGGTGTATAAACCTTTATTACCTTTTTCCATAATCATTCTCCTTTGCGCCCTGAGCGGAGTCGAAGGGTGCATGCCATTAATTGTTTCGCGAAACCATCGTTTTAATCCTGTGTATTAAAAAAGTATCGCAACGGGTCAACGTCCACGCCGTCTTTAAGCACCTCGTAATGCAGATGCGGCGCCGATGAATAACCCGTGTTGCCGACCAGGGCAATGGTTTGCCCACGCTTGACGGAATCGCCTTTTTTTACCATGACGCTCAGGCAGTGTCCATAGCGCGTGCCATAACCGTAACCGTGGCTCAGGGTAATCAGCAGACCGAGATATTTATCAAAAACAACGTCGCTCACAATCCCCGGCGCGGTCGCCAGAATGGGCGATCCCTTGGTTGCCGCAAAATCGACGCCGAAGTGTTGCGGCCGGCTCCCGCCGCCGGTATCAAAGCGCTGTGTTATCCATCCGTCAACCGGCCGTATCGTGGGAAGCGAGGCCGCATAGTTTTGGGGCAGCGCTTCCGCGCGCGCGGCGGCGGCGCCCTCCTGGTTAAAAAGCCGCAAGCGCTCGATATCGTTATCGATGCTGTCCTGCGCAAAAAGACCCTGGCCGCTTTTAGTAAGGTCTTTTTGCAGGGCGAAATCGGCGGCCTCTTCGCCGGTGACCACGGCAAGACGCTGCAAATATTTTGTAAGCTGCTCGATTTTTTCAACCTGCTCAAGACTTTTCTGGAGTTTGCGGTCTTTGTCCTTAAGACGTTCGTTTTCGGTTCTCAAATACGAAGCAAGCTGCAATTTGGTGGCGATTTCACCCGCGCCGAAAAGAAGCGCCACAACGCCGATTAAAAATATTAAAATGATAACGCCCATAAAGAGAAGCAGATTCTTATGCAGTCTCAGGGAAAATTGCTTGCCGTTGTTGTCGGGGATAAAAAGAACCGTGTATCGTCCGTTAGTGCGGGCCATGGCGCAATCACTTTACAAGTGCGGAAAGGATGCGGTGTAAATCGTCCCGGGTATGAAAACGGATCTCTATCTTGCCCGCGGCGCCGGTCCCCGCAACGAGGCACACCTTGCCGCCGATGCGGTATTGCAGGCGTTCAAGGGTCTGCTGCATATCGGCATCGAGCTTAACGGTAGCCTCCGCTTTGTGCCTGCCATTTTTAGGTGAGACGGGTTTTAGGGTCGTTTCAAGCGCGCGCACGGAAAGGTCCTCCGCAACAATGCGGTGCGCAAGCGCAAGCTGTTGCGCCGGATCGAGGACCGAAAGCAAGGCGCGGGCATGACCCATGGAAAGCTTTTTTTCTTTAACCAGCGACTGGATTTCTTCGGGAAGTTTTAAAAGACGCATGCAATTGGTAACGGCGCTGCGGCTTTTACCCACGCGCGCGGCCAAATCTTCGTGGGAGAGAGAGCATTCCAGCAACAGGCGCTGGTAGGCGAACGCGGTTTCGATATCGTTTAAATCCTGGCGCTGGATATTTTCCACGAGCGCCAGTTCAAGCATCTCGCGATCGCTCACCTGCGGCCGCACGATGCTCGGGGCCTGGTTACGGCCTAAATGTTTGAGCGCCCGTAAACGCCGCTCGCCGGAAATAATCTCATAGCCGTCGACTTTTTTGCGCAGGACGATCGGCTGCAAAAGTCCCTGGTTCTTAATGCTTTCGGCCAACCCGGCGATTTCTTTTTCGTCAAACGTGGTGCGCGGCTGAAAGGGATTACAACGAATGGCGTGGATATCGACCAGAACGATTTCATTGTCGCTGCCGCTATCCATGCTGTCCTGCGGTATCAGGGCGGTCAACCCGCGACCCAGCGCCCGCCGGCTTGTTGCCTTAGCCATTTTGCATGATTTCCTTTGCAAGATTAAGATAATTCTCCGCGCCTACCGACATGATATCGTACAGGATAATGGGCCGGCCGAACGAAGGCGCTTCGGAAAGCTTTACATTACGCGATATTACCACGTTAAAAACCCGCCCCTGAAAACAGGTGCGCACGTCCTCGGCCACCTGGCGCGATAAATTGAGCCGGCCGTCGTACATGGTCAGGAGCGCGCCCTCAATAACTAAGCGCGGATTTAAATTTTTCTGCACCAAGCGGATGGTGTTGAGCAGCTCAGCAAGGCCCTCCAGGGCGTAATATTCGCATTGGATCGGAATCAAGACCGCGTCCGCGGCGCAGAGCACGTTAATGGTTAAAAGCCCCAGGGACGGCGGTGAATCGATGATGATGTATTCGTAATCGTTTCGCACTGCGTCGATGGCTTCGTGCAGCCGTTTTTCGCGCGCGAGCACGTTTACCAGCTCAATTTCGGCGCCGGCCAGATCGGTGGTGGCGGGGGCGATGTCGAGTTGCTTAATGGTAGTACTGTTGCGGATGATATTTTTAAACTGATACGGGGCCGGGCCGTTTTTGCGCTGGGTCAAAACCTCATAGATCGAGCTCTCTATTTCCTCTTTGTTAATACCAAGGCCGGTGGTGGCGTTGGACTGCGGGTCCATGTCAAGGAGTAGCGTGCGATGCTCCGCCACCGCCAGACAGGCGGCTAAATTTATCGCGGTAGTTGTTTTACCAACACCGCCCTTTTGATTGCACACGGCAATTATTTTACCCACAATACCACCATAAATATTTTATTGCCGGGAACTATATAATAAGCACTTTTTTAATTATCAACACTTGTCAACAACTTATCAACAATCGTTAGCTCCCGCCGATCAAGGAGCGGTTAAACAGGTGTATCTAATTTAACAACAACGCCATACAAACACTATTAATTGAGTTTAACCTGCTACTTTATTCTATTAATAACACCACTCTCTATACTATTTTTCCCCCTTGAGATGAACATTGAGCAATCCTAAAACAGGTAAACTTTCCCACGATCTAAACGGGGGTTTCTTACGGCAAAAAGGCGCTACTTAATAATTTCAAGAGAAACGAGTTTAAGACCAAGGATTTGATTTCCAAGATCATATTCGGCGATCTCGGCAATGCGAATACCTTCGGCCTCTTTGCTCACGGTTACATCTTCGAGCTCGCTCTGAAAATTCTTGGCTTTAAAGGTATACATGTGGCCCTCGGGATGCAGCAAAGGCTTGGCCATACTTGCAAATTTTTTCAGGGTAGCAAGACCTCGGCTTACAATATAGTCGAATTGTTTTCCTTCTTTAGCAAGAACATCTATCTTTCCGCTGAAAACTTCAAGGTTGGTACTGTTTATTTCTTTTTTTCCATCTCTCAAAAATGCGGCCTTTTTTTGATTGGATTCAGCCAGAACAAAGGTTAAATCCGGCGGGAAGATACAGATCGGAATAGAGGGAAATCCTCCACCGGCCCCAATATCCAATAGCGTCGCTCGTTTTTTAAAACCAAACAAGAGCAGGGGCTGCAAGGAATCGCAAAAGTGACGCAAAAAAAGACATGCTTCGTCCTTGGGGGAAACCAGGCCAGCGGCCTTGTTCCATTTTAGAAGCATGGCAATAAAGGTAAGAATCATTTCGCGCTGCTCAAGCGTCGGGGTCAAACCGAGCCGCTCCAACTCTTTGAGATCGTAACATTCCTTGGCGCGATCCCAAAATGGTTTCAGTAATTTGTTCATAGGCCCACCGTTTCACGTGAAACATTTTTAAATTTTTGTTCTTTTGCGATATGGATCATAAGGACCGAAATATCCGCCGGGGTAACCCCCGGAATAGAGAGCGCTGCTTTAAGGGTTGCCGGCTTGTTTGCCAAAAACTTCTTTTTGGTTTCATTTAACAGGCCGGCCACTTCATTAAAATCAAACCCAAAAGGGATTGCCTGATTTTCCAATTTTTTTAATTTATCATACTCCGCCCGCTCGATTTCAATAAAACCTTCATATTTAATGTTTGCTTCGATACGCAGGCACGTTTCCCGGTTCGGCAATTTTCTCTTAATGGCCCGATAAATACGGCCAATAGTTACCTCCGGCCTTTTCAGTAAAACGCTGCTCCGCGTGGGAATTTTTATGCTCCCCGGACCGGAATTGTTCCAGGCCTTAGGCTTAATGTTGGTTTTTGCCAGATGAGAGAGCTCTCTTTTTTCTTTTTCCCAGACCTTCCGTCTTTTTTGATAAAAAGCCCGACTTATATAACCTTTATTATAGGCCTTTGGAAGAAGGCGTTCATCGCAATTGTCCTGCCGAAGCAGGAGACGGTGCTCGGCTCGCGAGGTAAACATCCGATATGGTTCTTCGGTGCCTTTGGTGGTTAGGTCGTCGATGAGCACGCCGATGTAGGCTTCGTCCCGCGAAAGCATTAAACCTTCCTCGCCCAACGCGTTTTGCGCGGCATTAATACCGGCTAAAACACCTTGACCGGCGGCCTCTTCGTATCCGGATGTGCCGTTTATCTGACCGGCAAAAAAAAGATTTTTGACTTTTTTAGATTCTAATGTCGGTTTAAGCTGAAGCGGCTGAAAGAAATCATACTCGATTGCATATCCTGGTCTCACGATTTTCGCCCTTTCGAGGCCTGCGATACTATTAACCAATTTTTCTTGAACGTCAAAGGGCAGGCTGGTTGAAAGGCCGTTTAAATACATTTCCGAAGTATCCAGCCCTTCCGGTTCTAAAAATAATGTATGACCACCCCGATCTCCAAACCTTATTACCTTGTCCTCTATCGAAGGACAATATTTTGGCCCGCTTGATTTAATTTTACCGCTGTAAAGCGGTGAACGGTCAAGGTTGTCCCGTATTATGGCGTGGGTCGTTGAGTTTGTTTTGGTAATCCAACATACGGCCCTGTTTTTAAGCTTATGTTCCGTTGCAAAAGAAAACGGCCAAGGTTCAGCGTCACCTTCCTGCGCCTGCATTTTGGAAAAGTTAACGGTCCGGCCATCGATCCGTGGCGGCGTGCCGGTTTTCAGGCGTCCCGATTTTATTCCCAGCTCGGCGATCGATTTTGTTAAACCGCATGAAGGCGGCTCGCCGCACCTGCCACCCGCAAAGGAGGAGAGACCGATATGGCAGAGCCCATTTAAAAAAGTTCCCATGGCCAGTACCACGGTTTTAGCCCGCACCTCTACGCCGGAGTCCATTATAATAGAATAGATACTTTCTCCTTTGGTATTAAGCGCAACAACCATTCCCTGCAAAAAGCAGATCCGTTTTTGAGCCATGAGCATTTTTTGAATGCCGTTGCGGTAACGCTGTTTGTCCGCTTGAGCGCGGTTGCCCCATACGGCTGCGCCCTTGCTGCTGTTGAGCATTTTAAAATGAATGCCAAAAGCGTCGATCGCACGCCCCATGAGCCCGCCGAGTGCATCGATTTCGCGCACAATGTTGCCCTTGGCAATGCCGCCGATGGCCGGATTGCAGGACATTTGCCCGATTAAATCGATGTGGTTGGTAACCAGCAACACGGCGAGTTTTTTTTGGGCGGCGATCCAGGCCGCCTCAATTCCCGCATGGCCCCCGCCGATAACCACGACATCAAATTGCATAGGATTTTTTAAGCCGCCTTGTTTCACGTGAAACAAATCCTGCTATTTCCCAATACAAAATTTCTGAAAAATAGAATCTAAAACTTCCTGAGAGGTTGTTGTTCCCAAAAACTCGGCAATTAATTCAAGCGCGTTTTTAATATAAAACGCAACGACCTCTTCCCTTTTTTTTTCTTTATGCGCCCCGGTCAACTCTTCCAGAAGTTTGCGGGCAATGTGTTCGTGCCGGCTGTTTTGGATTATTGACGGTACAAATTCTTTTTGAATATATGGCTTGCTGAATTTTAAAATAAAACGAAATAATCTTATGTCTATCGGCTTGGTCTTTAAGGAAACACTAAAACAGGGAACCTTTTCCCCGAAGAGCCCGGCCTTGTCCTTTGGCGAGCAAAGATCCGTTTTGTTTATAATACCAATAATCGGAATCCCGGCCTTAATAATATCATCTATAATCGTTGCTTCTTGTTTGGTTGTTTTTGTGTTTGCCGACGTAACCATAATAACAAGGTCGGCGCATTTGATTATATTTTTAGTCCTTTGAATGCCGATTTTTTCTACCGCGTTCTTCGTACAAGTTATCCCGGCCGTGTCTATGAGAGTAACCGGAATATTATCAAGGTAAATTGTTTCCGAAATCGTATCGCGCGTTGTTCCTGCCTTATGGTGAACAATTGCCCGTTCAAATTGCAGCAGCTCATTAAACAAGCTTGATTTTCCGACATTTGGAACGCCTATAATAGCTATGGCAAAATTGTTATCAACTCCATGAATAAGGGTTTTTTTATTGATTTCCTGCTTGATTTCTTGTTGTAACTTGTTGATTTTATTAAACAACAATCTATTTATATTTGCTTTTGAAAAGTCATCTTCTTCCGAAAATTCAATACTTCCTTCTAATTTCTCTAAAATCTCTTTTAACTCTTGTTTCCATCGGTTTAGCACCGGAACGTAACCGCCGCGATATTGAACCAGGGCGTTTTTAAGGGAGTCTTCGGTTTTACTTAAGATTATTTCATTGACCGCCTCGGCCTGCAGCAGCGAAATCTTATTATTTAAAAATGCCCTCCGGGAAAATTCGCCCCGCGCGGCGGGGATGCAGCCGCATTTGTAAAGACCCGCAACTATTTTTCGGGCGATCAGCATGCTGCCGTGGCAGAATATTTCCACCATGTCCTCACCGGTAAACGAAGCCGGGGCCCGGTATTTTATAGCCGTTACCTGGTCAAGGCGCGCGTCGTTGCCGGGCGCTTTAAAAAAATAGAGTCCAACCGTGCGCGGCGCGGCGCGGGAAAACGCTTCTTTTTTATCAAGACATGCGGCGGCGGCGCACCAGGCCAGCGGCCCCGAAACCCGGATAACGGCAAGCGCCGCGCCGACCTGGCCGCTGGCAAGCGCGGCGATGGTAGGAACAACCTTCATAGCCATAAACCTTTAGCGCCGCGAAGATTTTCCGGTGGGTTCAAATTCCGGAGCGGGGGATAGTTTTTCCCGTGCTTTTTTACTGCGATCGAGCAAAACTTGCTGCAGAATTCCCAGCGCGCTGCTAAAGGTCCAATAGAGCACGATCCCGGAGGAGAAATTATTAAAGATTACCAGCATAAAAATCGGCATGATATAAACCATGGCCTTTTGGTTGGGATCTTTAATGGTCATTTTGTTTTGAAAAAAGGTCAGGATCGCCATGATAATCGGCAATATCGCCACGTGGTTTCCATACCAGGGAATGCCGCCGGGCAGAATCGCCCCTAAATTAAACACGTTTTCGGGCTGCGACAGATCGCTCACCCACGGAAGAATCATCGATTGCGCCCCGCGCAACTCTATTGCCGCTTGTAAAACAACGTAGAGCGCAATAAATACCGGCATCTGTAAAAACATGGGCAGGCATCCGGGATTGAGCGGATTAATGCCTTCTTTCTTGTAAAGCGCCATGAGTTCTTCGTTCATTTTTTTGGCGTTGGTTTTATATTTCGACCGCAGCGCGTTTATTTTCGGCTGCAGGTCCTTCATGCGGTTCATGGACTTCATGCTGCTTTGCGTCAGGGGATAGGTTATGACCCTCGATAAAATCGTAAGCACGATTATGGAAATCCCGTAATCATGAAATACTTGATTCAAGAAGATCAGCAGCCACAGCACCCATTCGCATACCATCGGGAACCAGACATTCGCCCACAAAAACCATTCCCATCCGTTAAAGAGGACTTTTTCAAAACCGACCTGGTATTTTACGAGTTCGGGAATCGCCGTCGGCCCGGTGTATATCCAATAGCCGAGCTCGTCCGAATCGCTGTTTATTTTATTGCGTACGGCGCAATCAAAAACTTTCATGCCTTTCTTATTATTGCTGTTTTGGGCGAACCCCTTGTCCAGAAAGGCGGTAACGGAAATATCCATATCGCGCATCGTATCGGCCACGATTGCAATCAGGAAATATTTTGAGGTCATTCCGAACCAGCGGTAAAAGCCCGTTTTTTCTTCGGCGCCCTCTTTTTTAAGCTGGATTTTATCGACCGACTTGCCGTCACTCAGGTCGCCTTTGCGGATATAGTTCTGCGCGTTTTGCGTAAAGTCGATCTTTTCGCTTTCCATAAGGCCGCATTCCCATCCCAGCCCGAGGTTTTTACCTTTAATAAAGGGCGAATTGAGCCGGCAGCCGATTTTATACGACGTTCCGTAAAACGTATAGGTCTTTGTCAAGAATGATCCGTCGCTGTTTTTAGCGCGCAGCGCAACAAGGCAGGTGTCGCGCCCCGCAAGATGGCGCCGGCGCACGCTGTCTTGCGGTGTAAACCAGATTTTGTCGTAGCTTTGATTATCGACATGGACATTGTTGCCGCCCGTACTGTTCGGCGCAACCAGCTCTATAAATTGGGCTTTGCCGTTCTCGCCGGAGGCCCCGGAATTATAACCGTATTTTTTAGTTTGTAAAGAAATTATGTTCGCGCCGGCGGTGCTGATGCCGCAGATAATGTTTTCGGTTTCCACCCAGAGGGTGTCGGCTTTTTTGCCCGTGTCGGCAATAACGCGCGCCGGCGGCATCGGCGTCATCGACGCCGCGGGTTTTTCGGCAACGGTTTCGGCCAGTGCCGATGGTTCCGCGGGCGCCGCTAAAGGCGTTTCTTTGGCTATGCTTTTTTGTTCCGCCGCGACGCTTGGTTTGGCCGAATAAGGATAGGGCTTATGCAGGATTTTTTCATAATAAAAAGAAGAATTAAAAAAAATCAACGTCAGAAGCATTAACGCAAAGGCGACGATCATGTTTTTTGCAGACACGGAATCGGTATGTCCTTTTTAATGTTGTCTTAAACTCCAGGGATTACAGCTTAAAATTCTTAAAACGATCTTGGCTAAAGCCTGCGGCAGGGGTTTTTCTTTTAGCATGGTTTGGGCATAACAAAAACAACTTGGGTTATGACGGCAAACGCCCCCTGGTATCGGAAAAAACGATTTTATCCCCGCATAAGCGGCGCGCAAACAAAACAGCGCAAAGCTTTTTATTAAATGATTAATTGTTTCCATGATAGAAAATTAGACCGGAGTTGCGCTACGGGGCGCCTTTGCGCTGGTTTTGCCACGACAAGAACATCCAGGGCCGGTAGATTGGCCCTTTGCGTCCTGACGATTTCCTTAAGTTTTCGCTTTACGCGGTTACGGGTGACCGCATTGCCGATACGTTTTGAAAGAAGGACCGCTATTCTGCCGCCGGGAGATTCGCTCTTTGTCCAGATGATTTTAAAAAACGGGCATTCCCATTTTTCTCCCTGCGTCAAGACTTTCCGGATTTCGCCCTGTTTCCGGAGACGATTTCTTTTCGGTAAACAAAATTGCCGCTCAGGCTTACCGTTCATCGGAAACGGTAAGACGTTTTCTGCCTTTTTTACGGCGTGCGGCAAGGACTTTCCTGCCGTTTTTGGTTGCCTGGCGGGTACGGAATCCATGCTTATTGACCCGCTTGCGTTTGTGCGGTTGATACGTACGCCACATAGTGTCTCCCTTTTGTTATGGAGCCCCACGCCAATTCAGGCCGTGGTCCCAATTTTTTCATCGGCGGAATCCGCCGTAGCAGTTCACCAACCCTCCTGCACAAAAGCTATGGAGGGTCCGTCCAACGCGTTCGTTTTTGGGTTTATTTCCAAGTTCTTCCGCGTAGGCGGATAAAAAATGGTTTTTTCCCGGCTATTCAGTCAATGGATATTATCGGTCGAGCTGTTTTATTGTTTTTAGACACCGACACGCCATACCATTATTACCTTAAAAAACCGCCGAATATTTCTATAAAACAAAACCCTTTTTAATACGGCCTGAAATTATTTACTTTCTTAAGCATGGAAAATGGTCTCTGGCAAAAGATTTCGTCCGATTGCGCCCGCAGCATGGATGCGAACACCTTTGAAACCTGGATCCAGCCCCTGGTTCCGGCCGCATCAACACGCCCTGCGCTTTTAACCTTGCAGGCGCCGAATCAATTTGTTTGTGATTTTCTCGACTCCAATTATAAACGAAACCTGCTCGCTCTTGCAAAACAGCACGATCCTTCGATTGAGGACATTCAATTTTTTCCCGGCGCGCCCGCTGCCATTTCGGAAAAAAACATCCCGCCCGCCGCGTCTCATTCAAATCCCTCGGCTGCGTTCCAGGAAAACAATGCCTACGCGCCTATTTTAAACAAGCGTTTTACCTTTGATACTTTTGTCGTGGGGGCGGGAAATGAGTTTGCCAAAAGCGCGGCATTTGCCGTTAGTGAAGCTCCCGGCAAAACAAAATTCAATCCTCTGCTTATTTACGGCGGAGTCGGTCTGGGCAAAACCCATCTCCTGCACGCCATCGGCAATTATTCGCTCTCCCTTTCCCCAAAAAACCGCATTTGTTACATTACCAGCGAAGAATTTTACCTTAATTTTATCGACGCCATTAAAAACAACAGCACGAAGAAATTTACAGCCGTCTTTCGCAACGCCGATTTTTTGCTCATGGACGATATCCAGTTTCTCGCCGGTAAAGAAAGCACCCAGGAAGAGTTTTTCTTTATTTTTAATACCCTCTACCAGAACGGCCGCCAGATCGTTTTAACCTCCGATCTTCCGCCGAACCAGATCAAGGGCTTGCACGATCGCCTGGTTTCGCGCTTTCAGTGGGGGTTGTGCGTGGACATTCAGCCGCCCGACCTCGAAACCCGCGTGGCCATTTTAAAAAGGAAAACGGAAGAAGATAATATTATAATTGCGGAAAATATTCTTTATTATCTGGCGGAAAATATTCCTTCAAATATCCGTGAACTGGAAGGCGCCGTTATTCGTCTCCTGGCGTTTGCTTCTATTACCAAATGCGATATCGATCTTGACCTGGTAAAAAATGTTTTAAACGAATCTTTGCGAAAGGAAAATAAAAAAATATCTATTGATGATATTATCGATAAAGTCGCCACGCATTTTAACGTTCCCCTCGATACTATCCGGGAAAAAAACCGGCGCAAAGAAGTCGTCCTCTGTCGTCAAATAGCCATGTATATAACAAAATCAATTACCAATTATTCGTTAAAAACAATTGGTTTGCACTTTGGCGGCAGGGACCATGCCACCGTGATTCACGCGGTCCATCAAATTGAAAAACTCAAACAAAAAGATCAAGGGATATTAAATGATATTAATTATATTATTTCTGCCCTGAAATAATTTAAATATTATCAACACAACATTTGTTGATAAGTTATTAAATACTTTTTTTTTCGGCTTATACATGGGTTTCATGGATTTCTTTAATACGTTATCAACATTCTTTTATTATAATAAATCAATCTCTTAGGCTTTATTCATAGTTATTAACAAGCTTATATCTATTTCCTTTTCTTTATATAACTATTATTAATATTTAAAGAGTATGAATAAGTAATTTAAAATATGCTTTTTTAAGGAGCCTCTATGCGCATTAAAATCCAAAAATCAAAATTATTGGAATTACTTCAAAGGGCCTATGCGTTTGTTCCCGCTAAAAGTTCCCTTATGATATTATCAAATATTAAAATATCCTATAATAACGGCAAACTCGAAGTTGCCGCGACAGACCTCGATCATTCCATTCGAGTTTTTGATCAACTCGACGGCGAAGGATCGTTTGAAATTACCGTTAATGCCCGCAAGGTTTACGATATCGTGAGGGAAATTCACGAAGGATTAATAACCATAACAAAAGATGAAAATGTT
>JAQUMP010000043.1 GCA_028718065.1 Chitinivibrionales bacterium
TGCGTCGATGCCGATACGGATCATGGCCGCTCCTGTCAAGGTAGATAAACGCAATCCGTTTCAGATTGCCCGGGCCTGTTTTACAAAAGAAACATAATAGGAAAGCGTCCCGAGTTTAAATTCCCCGCATGCCCAAAGAACGATCCCGTAAGCGGCCATTGAGGCCGCAAAGGCCGCAAGCGTATTTGTAAACAGGGTGAGCGCAAAGTATGTTGCCGCCATGCAAAGCGCCGCCAGAAAAATAAACCTGCTGTGCCATAAAAACCCCTGCCATCCCAGATGGGTCCGGACCTGAAAAAGGCGCACGATAATAATGGAACCCTGGGCGCCCGCGGTGGCGATGGCGGCGCCGGTGAGCCCTGCGGCCGGCACGAGACCGGCCAGTAGCCCGCAAAAAATTGCGGTTCCGATAAGCAGGGCGTTGCGGTCGAGCTCGGGTTTTTTCGCCGAATGTTCCAGGGTTGAGAATATCCGGTCGACGGTATAGAAAAAAAGCATCACCGTGAGAATGGAAAAGACCGGCGCGCTTTGCGGGAATTTTCCGCCATAGGCCAGATGTGTTAACCAGGGAGAAATCGTCATCAGGCAGGTCGTGGCGGGAATTCCCACAAGCATCGTGATTTTAAAAAATTGAATAAAGCGGTCGCGCATGGCGATAGAAAGGTCGAATTTGCGGGCAACTGTTGGAAACAGCGCGATAACGCCGATAACCACGGCGGATAAAAAGAGTTCGAACAGGCGGAAAGCGGTATTGTAGGTCCCGACCGCCGCCATATTTTTTGTCAAGGAGAGGGCGATGGTGTCTAAGCGCAGCAGCGCCGCGCCGGCGAATACCACGCCCAGAAAGGTCGGGCATTGCCGCAGCAGCGATTTTACCAGCGCGCCATCCAGCGGGGCCCTTGACTTGTGCAATATGGTTTCATAGGCGATGCTTGCGGCCGCCCGGCCCAGAAGAAAACAGAGCGTTATCCACACCAGGCCGTGGCCGGAAAAAACGCCGATGAGACAGGCGCTGGTACGGAGGGCGGTTTCACCGGCCGCGATCGAGGCCGTGATCCACATTTTTTCGCGGGCCATGATAATGGCTTCGTCGGCCACCGCCGGCGCACCGCACACAATCGCGCAACCGATACAGACAAAGGGCAAGGTAAGGTGCGGCGGATATAAAAAGTAAACGGTAACCGATAATCCGCAGGCGATTATCACGGCCGCGCCGAGCGCGATGGCGTGCGCAGCGGAGCGATAGGCGGCCTCCAAGACGCTCTGCTGCGAAAGGTCCCGCATGAGCAGGATCGACAACCCCAGCAGCGGCATAGTTTGCAGAAAAATGAAATAGCTGAGCAGCAGCGAAAATTCCCCCAGGCGCATGCCGCCCCAATGCCGCGCAACGGTCAAGAAAAGCGCGAAGGCGAGCGCGGCGCTCACGAGGCGCATGGCCCCAAGCGAAAGAAAATTTAAAACGGGTTTGGTATGCGCCATGGTAACAATCAAGGCAGAATCATTATTTTGCCCGTTTTCCCTTTTGCGGTCGGGGAGTAAGCGGAATAAAAATAGGTGCCGGGCGATATTTTTTTAGGGACCTTCCAACTGCCCGTCCATTGATAGGGCGTAGCAATAAGAGGCTTTGCCTGGCCGCACAGCGTACCGTTGCCGGTGTAAATCGATACTTTCGTGTCCGCCGTTCCGTTCTCAAAAACAATTTCGGTGTGGCGGGGGTTGGACAAGGAAAACGGGTTTGGGTAAGCAATCACGCCTCTGTCCGAGGCAAGAGGGATAAAGTGATGGCCGAGATAGTACCGGCTGGCGCCGCGGTCGGTGGCCACCCAGAGGTAGCCGTTTTTCCGGTCTAAGCTGCAATCCCGGATGTTGTTGGAAATTAACCCCTGGTCCGTGGTGAGATAATCTAATTTGTCAAGAGCAATGTCGTAGCGGATTATGCCGCTTGAAGCCGTGCCGATCCACAGCGTATTGGAGTCTTCGGCCTGGACGCAGGTATAGCCGGCGGTTAATTTTGGGAACGCTTGCAGGGTATCGGCGGCATCGCTGAAACGCAGAAGGCCTTTATTGGTGGCAATATAGGTGCTGCCGTCACCGAGCGTGGTCATACCCCAGATTGTTCCGTATCCATTAAAATCATGAAGGATGGAAATCCCGTTTTGCAGCGGCGAACCGGTGTAGGTCGCAATAACAAGGCGGCCGTTGTTTTTATCGTCGGACCCCACGAATATCCGGTTGTTCCGGTCGATGTTTATCGCGAAAATGTTTATCATAAAATAAGAAGGAGATCCGTTCTGAGGGAAAAAACGCCGAAAATGGTCCGGCAATGGATCGCTGTAGGCGGCGTCATAGCAGATCAGGCAGCCGGAAGACCCGGCATACTCGGCAATCCAGATATACCCGCTGGAATCCTGCGCCAGGGCGTCGCATTTACCGCCACCGGGTAAAAATCCGCCGCCGGGAACCCGCACGAAGGATGCATAGTCATTCTGGCCGATTACATATTCGCTGAAAGCCGCCGTTTGCCGTTCGTAAACTTTCAGGTCGCCGAACGGGGTGCCGAACCACATATTCCCATTCCGGTCTTCCAGGATACCGCGAAACAATTCGGTCCCGCCCATGGCGCCAAACCCCGGAGTAAGCTGGTTTAAGAGCGTCCATGAGGAACCATCGTAGCGGTTAATGCCCTGCCACGGTCGAAGATTGCTGGGACTTATCTCGGAAAGCAACCAGACTTGGCCTTCGCGGTCGACAAAGGAGCGGTCGGTAAAGCTAAACGTCATGCCCTGGCCGGCCAGACCGATCTGCTCCAAAACCGTGCCGTTAAAACGAAAACAATAATCGGCGCTTGTTCCCAGCCAATAATTGGGACCGTCCGGCGCCAGGGCGGTAAGCGCGCTCGGAAGAACGCCTGCCGCTGCTCCATTGTAAATGAGCGAAATCGAATCCGTTTGCAGAACATTGCCGGCCGTAGCGGCGGCATAATTGCGGTACGCCGTAAACGTGTTGTTTAAATTTACAAAGGAGCGGACCGGGCGCACCGTTGTGTCGGTGGTCCAGATCGTTTGGTCGTTAAAATTGGCGGAGTCAAGGCGTGTTCCGGCAATGCTGAGCGACGCCATGCCGGTATCGCAGCCCACATAGAGCGAGTCGTTATGCAGCGCGATGGTGTTGACGTTGCAGGGCGGCAAATCGCCGAAGCGGATCGCGTTTTTAACGGCCACGCTTTTGGCCGGGCTGAAAACGCTGATCCCCTTGGTTGACGTGATAAGAAGATTGCCCGCGAACAATTCGATTTGCTTTATGTCCCAGCCGGCGCCGGAATAGGAGTCAAAACTGGTGACCAGGCCGCTCCCGGGGTAATAATGATATAAAAAACCATAGCGGGTGCCGATCCACAGCGATCCGTCGCGGTCTTTTTGCAGCGCCGTGCAATTGACATCGGGCAGTTTGGCGAAGGCGCCGACGCCGGCCGTTTTGCCCGTAGCGCGGTCATAGGTAAATATCCCGCCGCTGGTTGCCAGCCAGACCACGCGGCTGTCCGGCAGAATGGATGAAACCGTAATGATTGACGAATAATTGGTAATCCGGTCAAAAGGATAGCATGCCGTTGCGGCGAAAAGAATACATAAGAACAAGCGTTTTAATTTCATGATAAAATCATCCGGAACCTATTACGGCCCCGGCAGGGGTTTTATTAGTGCCGAAGGTGAATACGGTAACTATCCTCGCCCCCTAAATCCCCCGAAGGGGGACTTTGAAATGGCCTTCCCCCTGCGGGGGAAGGAACGGATGGGGGCGTGCATTGCGAATACGGTAATATAAAAAAGGGACGCCGCAAAAGCGCAGACCAATCAGGAAATTGACCGTTGCTTACTTTTTCGCGCTGTCCGCCGCCGGCTTGGCAGGAGCGGGCGCCGAAACGGTGTCGGCTATAGTAGTCGCGGGCGGCGCGATCGGGTCGGTCATAATGCCGATTGCGGTGCTGTCCTTGCCGGTGGTTTGAAGCGCGACGGCCTGAGCCCGGGTAAAATTAAAATTGTCGCCCTCGAGGGGAAAAAACTGCGGATCGACCGCGATATTATTTGTTTGCACGGCCCGCTGCAGGTTGCTGACTTTGCGGTTAAAATAAAAATCATTGTGGTCGATGCGGCTGCGCTGGCTGGCGTCGCTGAAAAAAACGGCATACTCGCGGTTTTCAAAAAAAATAGTGCTGTGGATCAGCACTTCACTGGTGCCGGCCAGCATGACCCCGCAATAACGGTTACGGGCGATAACGTTGTGGTTGATGGTGGTGCCGCGCAGGCCACGGCAGCTTTCGCAGAAAATTCCGGTCCACTGGTTGTCGCTAATGATGCTGTTATGAACCATGGGCAAATTCATGAGGCAGTGAATGCCGCTTTTCTTATTATTGGTTATAATGCAATGGTCGATGGTGGGGTTGGTATTTTCGCAGAGAATGCCGCGCCCGCCGTTTTTAATGGTAAGGTTTTTAATGAGCGCGTTATCGGCTCCGCGTACCACCGGGTCCCGGCCGTTGCCGGAAATAATGGAGTTTTGCCAATCGGCGCCGACTAAGGCAATGCCCTCATGTAAAGTCACATGCTCGTTATACGTGCCCACGCGGACGAATACCGTGTCGCCTTCGCGGGCCATATCGATGCCTTTCTGGATGGTACGCGCCATGTCGGGCACGACGATTCTCTGGCCGCCCAAAACAAGCGACGAAAAAAATAGGACCGAGAATGCTAATACGGTAATTGCCGGTTTCATAGGTTAGCGATCCTCCATAAAAGGGTTATATTCTGTTCTGTAAATAAATATATACAAAAACCGCCTTGTGCGCCAATAAATCCGCCTTTTTTAGGATTGATCCGGTTTTGGTTTACTTAACGACAATCGTTTGCCAGGGAGTTTGCGCTTCGTTACCGTGCAGATCCGCGGTGACAAGGCACGCAAAATAGAGGGCCGGTTTTACCAATTCGCCGCGCTGATCGCGGCCGTCCCAGAGGACCGTGGAAGGCGGCAGGGCGCCGCCCATGAACGATCGGACCACCTGGTCCGCCTTGGCGGCGGGAACGGCGCATATTAAAACCTGCCAATGGTCGATAGTGCTTGCGCCTCCCGTGCCCTTTGCGGTAATGGCCAGGATCGTCGGCGCCGCATTTGCGGGGTCGGTCGTGACGGAGTCGTTTACAACGCGCAACTCAAAAACGGGCGGCGCCTCCGCGGCGTCCCGGACCGGCGCGCACGAGAGAGAAGCAAAAATCGTGCGGCCCGTCGGCCGGGACGAAAGCCCGGCTTCAAGGCCCAGGCGCGCCGGACCGCCGTTAAAATCCAGATGAACGGAGCCGGTTTCGTGCAGGGTATAAAGGCCCTGCGGCAGGTACTCCATTCCTATGCCGCCGCCGAGGGTAATCATCGGGCGCTTAAACCAGCTTTTGTACAGGTGCAGTTCGAAGTCGTACAAAACCTGGGCCGCGGCGTAATTTTTTGCCTGTGCGCCGATATCGATCTGGCAATTCAGTTTGCTAACGGAAGGCAGCGCGCCGGCCCACGAAATGGTCGCCGCCGGTCCGGGCAGGGCCGTGTCGGAAGTCACGACATTCTTAACCGCGAGCGTTACCAGATGGTCCGGACGGTAACAATAGGCGGCGGCCGCATCGATGCAAAGGCCCGGGAGCGCGGCCGAAAATCCGATGTGCGCGCCCATGCCCCAGTAAAAGTTATTGACGGTATGCGAAAAAGCCGCCGATAAAACATTCGGATAGGCGCCGGTATTACGGTTGTATCCCAACCCGAAACCGGCCGCGCCGAAGGTTTTTATAAAAGCGGCGCTCAGGGCCAGGCTATCGGAAAGCGCCGCGGCCGGCGCCGCGCACAGGACGCCGGCGAGATTGTCCTGCTGTCGGACGATCAGGGATGGGTTATAAAAAAGTATCTGGGGCAGGTCGTAATTCGCATAATCCAAATCCTCCGCGAAAGCGGACGTCAAGAACGCGGTCAGAAAAATTATTGCGGTCGGCGCACATTTCATGGTTGTTCCGCAATAGTATAAAAAACATCCATCTTTTTAAGTTCGGCGGGGATCTGCTCCTTGATCTGGGCGACCTGGCGGTCGGCAAGCATAAGGTACTTGACACAGGCGCTGTTCACGGTGGGTTTGCCGTACGCCGGGTCGAGGCACAGGTTCATTTCGTAGGAGGTGTAATCGGCAAAATGGACCAGGGCGACAATGTCCAGATTATCGGGCGAGGACTCCGGTTCGTGATGATAGGCGATCGGGGCCGAAAGTTCAAGGGGCAATCCCCAGGGGCCGATCAGCCAGGCGCCGACATCGGTATGCGTAAAACCCAGGATCTCTTTTTCCGATTCGTAAAGAGGCAAATGGTTTTTGGCCGCGTGCCGCAGAGCCTTGTGGAAGTCGGCGTGCAGGTATTGCTCCATGACCACTTTGCCGATATCGTGCAGCAGGCCGGCGCAAAAGGCTTCTTCGGCGTCAAACAATACGACCTTGGGCAGGGCGTTGCAATAGAGCTTGGCAATAAGACCGCACCCCAGGCAATGATACCAGAAGGCCTTGCGGTCGAACAGAAGTTTTTTTGATTCCTTCGGAAAAAGGTCGAACACCGTCAGGCTGACCACGAGCGTGGTAATGACTTTAAGGCCTAAAATCGCCACCGCATTCTGCACCGTGCTCACCGTGCGCGGCACACCGTAAAAGGCGCTGTTTGCCATGCGCAGAATTTTGGCGGAGAGCGCCATGTCCTGGCCCACCACAAAGGCCACGTCGGAAAATGAGGTCGAGGGTTTATTGATAATCGAGATCAAACGGGTTGCCACCTGCGGCAGCGTCGGCAGGTTGGTGATGTGCTCGATCCGTTCCCTCAGTTCGGCGTTTTCCAGCGGTGAGCTCATTTTTTTTTAATACCATTTTTAAATTTATCAGACACGGCGGCCCTAAAATACTATACCATTTCAAAATTAAATTGACTACTATAAACTCGTTGTTATCCGCCGGCCACTATTTTTTTTTATAGTAGGTTTTTCCAATATATTTTCAGGACACCGCTTTTTTAATTTAATCCAGCCGGCCGCTAAGCCGGGGCGATGATAGAGGCGCTATGCGACGGATAATTATTGCCGGATTTCTTTTCTTGCTTATTGCCGCCGGCCGCTCCACGCCGTGGGCAAGCATCGACGGCAATGGCCAGGAGGCGGTCGTGCGCACGCTCACCGCTAAAACCATGGATGCCGCCACCATGAACATCGGTTTTGGCGCCAATTACGATCAATCGGGTGATTACGTAAAAGGCCCCGGCGGAACCGGCGACGTTATCAATACGTCAACCAATGGCACGGTGACGCCGGAACCGGCTCAACTGTTTTCGGCCAATCCCTACCTTGCTTTCGGTCTTACTTCATTCTGGGACATCGCCGCAAGCATTCCGGGATATTACGATTGGAGCGGCTTCGGTCCGACCGACGGCGGCATCGGCGACCTTGACATATCCACCAAGCTGCTGTACCTGGGCATGCGGCAAAAGCGGCTTTTTTACCAGGCCTATTTTCTTGACGTTACGGTACCGGTCGGCATGCGCAACAACGGCCTCTTTCCGCGCCATCCCTATTATATCGAGGGGCTGGATACCAATCCGGCAAAAAACTTTTATTCCTCCGACTATGCCACGTTTAAGGCCCTGCTGCTCTGGACGCTCGATGTGGGGAATGTAAATCCCACGATACCGCTCCAGATTAATTTTAACCTGGGGGCCGTATTTACCGGCGCCCGGAACAACATGCGCAACACCATGATCGAGGCCATCGCGCTGCAATACAAGCCGCTTGATTTTTTAACGTTTTTTGTGGACTTTTACGGCGAATCGCGCTGGAGCAATTTTAGCGAAGGCTACAAGCTTAACAACGACCCCGTTTACTTGACGCCCGGCGTGCGCGTTACCGCGCCCTCGGGGATCTACGTCATGCTCGGCGGTGATTTTTCCCTTTCGTCAAACAGCCCCGCCGACCGCATGAACTGGGACAAAAAAGGCTATCGTTACAGTACGGGCGTTATACCCGCCTATGGCGTCCAGTTCGCTTTCGGCTGGCACGGCAATCTGGTCCGCCCCGTCAAGAAACCCGATACGATCATTGTTACGGTCACGCCGCCGCTGCCCAAAGGTTTTGCCGTGGTCGACACCGTTACGGACAGCGACAGCGACGGCGTCCCGGATTTCCGGGACCGCTGCCCCCGGATTGCCGAGGACAAGGACGGCTTCGAGGACGACGACGGTTGCCCCGACCTCGACAACGACCAGGACGGCATTGCCGACTCGCTTGACAAATGCCCTAACCTCCCGGAGGATTTCGACCATTTTGAAGACGCCGACGGCTGCCCCGACCTCGACAACGACCAGGACGGCTTTCCCGACATAAAAGACAAGTGCCCCAACGAGCCCGAAATTTATAACGGCTACCAGGACGACGACGGCTGCCCGGACAGCCTGCCCAGGAAAGATCCGGGAATACCCGCCAAGCAGGTGCTGCGCGGCGTTGCCTTTAGCGCAAGCACGGCCGATTTGAGCGTGGCGTCGTACCCGGTGCTGGATGCCCTCATTAAAAAACTCAAGGAATTTCCCGAGGTGACCATCGAGGTGGGCGCCTATACCGACGGCTTGGGCGACAAGGTCATCAACGCGCAGCTAACGCAGCTGCGGGCCGAAGCGGTGCGTCAGTATCTTGTTAGTAAAGGAATCGAACCGGGCCGCATCCGCGCCGCGGGCTATGGACCGGCCAGCCCCGTGGCCGATAACCGCACCGCCGCGGGCAGGACCGCCAACCGGCGCATAGAAATTCTGCGGATTAAATAATCTTTTTTCTATCCCCGCTGCAAATGCAGGACATGGTCGCGCGCGATCGCCGCCCACCAGCTTTGACCGTTGCGCTTGGCAAATTCCATGAACGCGGCGATGGCTTCCTGCTTTTGCATGGTCTTCATGCAGGCATGCCCAAGATTATAGTAGGCAAAGGTGTGCTCGGGACTTTTTTTAACCAGCTGGCGCAGCAATTCGATCGCGCGCGGAAACTTACCGTTCTGATAGGCGACAATGCTGCCGTGCCAAAGGACCTCAACCGTGCATTCGTCAAGGTTTCCGGCGAGCGCGGCCTCCAAGTCCTCGGCGCGCTTTTTATAGTCGGCCGAGCTCAGGGCGAACTGCTGATAATCGGGCGGCGCGAATATGTCGTTGCGGTCCGGCGCGATTTCGTGGTCGAACCATTTCTTAGTGTCCTTGCCGAGCACGCGGTAGCCCTTGTATTCCGAAAGCATCCAGGCGATGTAATCGTGCGTCATGGTGGCGCGCAACTGAAAAATCGAGCGCAGGTCTTTGTAATCGGGGATTTGATTATAGGACGTCATGAGCCGCTTTTCTTCGTCCACGTCCAAGCGGTATTCGATCATGGCGGTGGCGATTGACGCCATGCAGTTACCGGCCGGCGGTATCAGCGGCACGATGATCATGTTGTTTTTCCAGTCAAAGAGCGCATTGCCGCTGCCGGGGACCAGAACGATGCCCGGCCGGCCGAAAATCGAGGCCCGGTCGTTGTAAAAAATGCGCGGGTCGAACTCCAGGATGCGGTCGACGCAAGCGCCGATTTCCTTAACGGTAAAGCAGGGTTCGTCCGGCCGCAGGAAGGGGCAACTGTCCTGGTGCAGGCGCTTGGCGGCGAGCATCAGCAGGTCGCGGACATATTCTATTTCCGTGCGGATGCGGGACTCGATCTCGACGGCGGAGAGGCTCTCCTGCCGTTTTTGAATGTCGGAGAGGGCCTGGGTCCTTTTCCCGATTGCCTCCTCTGTGTCAAGCAACTGGGTGATTATTTCCGCGATTTTTGCGCCGCTGTTTTTTACGGTAAGGCCGTCTTCCTTGGATTTAATTTTGGCGATCAGGCCGTCGTTACGGCCGATTTCTTTTTGGAGCTGGGTCTCGAGTTGGATGTGCTGCCGCTTTTGTTCCACGGAAAAAAATACGCCGCGTGAAATGGAGCGTTTAACACGCATGCTCTCCAGCACGCCGGTATCGGTGGCTTCCATGGATTCGATCTGTTTGACCACGGGCGGCGGCGGGGGTTTTCCGTTTTCGCCGTAATTTTTAAGAAGGAGCTCCGCGCGGGATTCCTGCTGCATTTTGATCTCGTCTTCAAGGTGCTTGATGCTGATCCGGGCAAGCTTGATATCGCGCTCCAGCGACTCCTTCTGGTCGCCCTTATTGACTTTTTTGACGATTTCATCGAGCCATTCGGTAAAAAGTTTTATTTGACAGAACGGATAGGCGACCGCGGCATTTTTCAGATCGCTCCCGCGCGCGGCGGCTTCGGCGCTCGCTCCCGGGCAAAGGCCGAAATTGATAAAATCAAAACTATCGGTGAATAGACCTTTTAAGTCCCGGCCGCCGTTGACCTCTTCGGCGATGGCGTTCATGAGCGAACTCCAGAAGAGCCCATGCAGGCCCTGGCGGTGCTGCGGTTCCGCGGGCGCTTCCAGGTAGGTCGCGATGGCTTGACGTTGTGCGGCGCTCAGTTTCACGCAAATATTTTCCTGTCAAGAATGATTTTCAAAACTTTTCAGGGCCGATATCAATAACAGTATCACTATCGAATAAAAAAAGCAAGTTTTTGTTGAGGTCTCTCAGACGTTACGGCCGGATTGCCCCAAGAATATAGCGGTCGCCCGAACTATGGCCTTGCGAGTAAAGCGCGCAATAGAACGGCGCATGCAGGCTGTCGGGAATTGTGATGGTGTCCGGCAAAAAATTCTGCAGGGCGACGGCGGAAAACGCGGCCACGAAACAGGCGCCAAGGCTGTCGTAAATGTTTAGAGCAATCCCCAAACCGGAATCAAGCTGGATCAGCGTGATTTTTTGGGTTGTCCGGGGCAAAATAAAGCAATCGGTATCGATGGCGGTTTCGATGGTCCCATCCATAAAATGCACGAGCGAATCCGCGGTCGCCTTTGAATTGTTGGGTTCCTGTTCGGCGGCATGGGTATAAAAAACCAGGGAGTCGTTTTGCGGATAGAGCGTTGCGCCGTTTGCCGTTTTACACACGGCGGCCCTGCGTAAAACATAGCGCGTTGAGGGTGCGAAAGCTATTTGACCGACGAGAGCAACGGTCACGGTATCGCGCGAGGCATTCAAGGACGAATAAAAACCATAAAAGGCGGGCTCGAACACAACCGGCACGGCGGTATCGGCGATGGGCTCCGAAAACGCGAAAACCAGCGATGAGAAGATGGAAACGGTGTCGCCGCCCTTATCAACGCGCGCCCATCCAAACGTCTGGCCGGAATTGGACTGATCGTACAGGCAGCCGCTTACGAGCGCCAACAATGCAATCGATACTGTGCAGTTTTTCATAAGGGGGCTTTTTAAAAAACCAAGGGCCAAGGCAACGCACTTCAATAATAATTTATTATATATATTATACCATTAAAATGATACTGCATTAATTTCTGAAGACATAATTTTCCACAGCGAGGCTACGGTTTTTAACTCACCCCTCCTCGCAAGGCTTCGGTTTCCCCTCTCTTAAAAGAGAGGGGATTTAAGGGGTGAGTTGGAAGCGATCATGCTTGTTCCCTCGCTTGACGAAGTAAAAAAAATCCTGTCCGCCGGCTTTAACGTTATCCCGGTAAGCCGGGCCGTTATCGCCGACATCGAAACGCCGGTTTCGATCTGGATGAAACTTTACAAAAACGAACCGTACAGTTTTTTACTGGAGAGCGTGGAGGGCGAAGACCACGTGGCGCGCTATTCTTTTATCGGCGGAGACCCGTTCTGCATTTTCAGCGCGCGCGGCGCCGCCTGGAAAATAAGCGGTTCCGTAACGGATCAGGGCAGCGGCGATCCCCTGCAGCGGCTGCGCGAACTCATGGCCGGATACCGCAGCGCTATCGTGGCGGGGCTGCCGCGGTTTTGCGGAGGCGCCGTGGGCTATTGCGCCTACGATGCCGTGCGGCTCTGGGAGCGCCTGCCGGACCGGCACGCCGGCGCGGGCCTTGTCGACGATCTTTTTTTTGCGCTTTACAAAACAGTTGTGGTGTTCGACCGGGGAGAACACCGCCTGCATCTTATTACCAATATTATCGTTGCGCCGGACCAGGCGCCCGAAAAAGCCTACCGCGACGCCCAGCACACGCTGGGCGAAATGGAGGACCGGCTGGCCGTGCGCCTGGCGCCCTCGCCGCTCAAAATCCGCGCCGCGGGCCGCATCGATTCCAATTTTAAGCGCCCCGAATACGAAGCCGCAGTTGACAAATGCAAAGAATACATCCGCGCCGGCGATATATTCCAGGTGGTGCTTTCGCAGCGTTTTTCCATCGGCGTTGAGGCCGATCCGTTCGATCTGTATCGCATGGTGCGCATGGTCAACCCTTCGCCCTACATGTATTATATGGCCTGCAACGGCTACCAGATCGTCGGCGCTTCGCCGGAAATGATGGTGCGCGTTGAAAACAACACGGCCGAAGTGCACCCCATTGCCGGTACCAGAAAGCG
>JAQUMP010000044.1 GCA_028718065.1 Chitinivibrionales bacterium
GCAGGCGAAAGCTTTCCGTAAATTTCTTTAAACCCGTCCTTATCGGCATCTGTAATTTCAGGCGCCAGAAACGAAACCCAGGGGGCGAATTCGATTTTTACCCAGAGCTGGCTGCTGTCGCCGGAGGAGTGCACGTAAACCGAAGTAATTTCCTGATACGGCATGTAAATCGAAGGGTCGGCCCATTTATTGCCGTTGATTTTTCCGGCCAGCGCGGTAAAAGCGTTGTCCTTGACAACATTCCAAAGCCGGTTCATGAGCGGCGTAAAATCCATGGGGGTGTTTTTTTCGACGTCCGTAAGCGGCGTCTGCGAAATTGACGCGCAGGCATCCAACAACAAACCATCGAACGTCAGGTCTTTAAGCCCTATTTTTTGGGCGGGTTTTTTAGGACTGAATTTTTGCGGATCAAAGCGCACTGGGTTGGCGTTATAGGCCGCAAAGTCAAGATTGGCAAGCGTGGGTTTGGTTATTTTGCGGACAAAGACGTCCGATTTGGTGCGACTGAAATTTTTATTGAGTGTTTCGTAGGGATAGGGATATGCTGTAACGGCCGCAGCAAATATTATCAGGATGATTTTGTTAGTTGTTTTCATGCTTATTTTTATTCTCCATAACTAAAGGAACGTCTTTCCAACCTTCGGCCCCGAAGCGGATATCGCGTTCTACAAATTCCCAAACGACAAGCTTTTTGTTTTTTAACGCCTTGGTATTGCGGCTTAAGGTTTGGCGTACCAAGGTTGATGCCCCGCCGTCGCTTACGATCGAAGCGATGGGCTGTTTGAGTTCGCTGGCGATATGGGCGATAAGGCCCGCGCCGCGCGGCTCGTCGGTCTGATAGATGCGCGAAAAACTATCGCCGATAAGCAGGATCCCGGAGGAACGGAAATCGTCTTTGTAAAGATTGCGCCCGGTTTCGGCGCCGGTGGCGTCCCGCTCAACGCTGTAAACCTGATAACAGGGCGTCTTTTCGGATGCAAAGGCCAGGTCAAGGTCATGCAGCTTTATGGACGGCAGCGTTGTCATGACGCCCACATCGCCGACCCGCTCCACCGTAACGCTATCGAGGGCATATTCCGCGGTCCCCGGAACGAACCAGGGGTATTGTTTGATGCGGTCGGCCACGGTTTTTGCAGCAAGGCGCAAGCCACGCGCGCGCCAATGCGTGTCCTTGTGGAGGTATAGCGAATCGCCCATGACGGCATCGCGGCCGCGCTCCTGCGCAAAGGGCGCGAACAGGTCGACCGTTGCCACTCCTGCTCCGTGCAGGTCTTTGAGTGTTTGCAGCGAAGGACTAAACGTTCCCGCGGCGTCCGGGGACGCCGCCGCGGTCAGCATATCCGGGTAAATGCTCGGCTTGCCGGGAATAATAACCACGAGCAGCTCGATACCCAAACTGTCAAGTTGTTGCTTGAATTTTAATACGGCCGCCACCGGATCGTCGTCACTGCGCCGGCCGTTATAATCCCGGATCACCGCGCCTATATCGTTGACATAGGGCCGTACGGTATAATCGACGTCGGGCTTGTAAAAAAACCAGCCGTTTCTCCCTTCCAGACCCTTCTCGCCAAGGTCCTGAAAAAGAATGTAACGCAACACATGCATCTGCGGGCGGACCGTTAAGGCGAATACCGAGGAGTTCTCCATCTCTTTTTCATAGAGCCGGATATAGCTGTCGTTCCAGAAAATGTTCATGAGGTTCTTTACGGCGAGGAGGGGCGCGTCGATCGCTTTGGGGCGGGGATACCGGCCGGCAATACTCTTTGTAAATGCGCTCAGCGATTGCGCCTGGGCGGCGACCGAGTCAATGTCCGCGCCCGAACGCAGTTGCGCGAGCAGGGCATCAAGGCATGAGGCAAGCGAATCTACCCTGCGGATCGCCGGTTTGGTTGAATCTGCCCGGATATGGCGGTTGATGGTCAGCATTGTTTTGCGAAGGTCGGCCAAGCCAACCATTGCCTCGTCCACGATCTGTTGCGCCGGATACGGGTCCCAGGATTGGCCGGGCGCCTTGGTTTTACCCGCGGCAACTTCGGCGCACAAGGCGTCCTCTTTGTTTTGCACCTTTACAAAGAGGTCATGGATGGCGGCGGCATTCCGGTAGGGCGTAATAAGGGCGTCTTTGGCGATATCGAGCGCCTGAACGCTCCCGGATTTGCCGGTTTCAATGGTGCCCTGGACAACGGGGACAAGGTAAATAATCCCCAGGAACAGGATGACGAAGGTAAGTTCTGCTCGCTTATGCATAATAGTTGCTTTTTAAAATTGAAAATAGAGAAACGGGTTAAATGTTTGCGTGAACATGGTCGCGATGGCGATTATAAACACCACCACGCACAAGGCCATTTTAACCGGCGACAGCTTGCCCACCCATTCATGCGCCTGCACCGGCTGCCAGATGACCAAAGCGCAAAGGACCATATCAAAAATATGGCGGGGCGAAAACGCCTCGTTGCGCAAAAGTAAAGCACTTGTCCCGGAAGGCGTAACGCCGAACATGGCGCCCCAATAAGCAAGCGCCTGGTGCAGGGTCGGAGAACGGAACAGGACCCAGGAAAAGAGCATAAGCACAAAGGTGCAGGCGATCTGCCCAAAACCCGGCAGCCAGTCATAAAGTCCTTTTTTGCCGCGCAGACGCTCTAAAATCATTATGCCGCCCAAAAAGACACCCCAAACGATAAAGGTCATCTTGGCGCCATGCCAGAGACCGCACAGGAACATGGAAACTGCCAGATTAAAATAGGTCCGCCCCACGCCTTTACGGTTGCCGCCCAGGGGAAAATAGAGGTAGTCGCGGATAAAGGAGGAGAGCGAAATGTGCCAGCGCCGCCAGAATTCACTGATGCTTTTGGAATGATAGGGCGCGTTGAAATTTTTAATAAACTCAATGCCCATCATGCGCGCCAGACCGACGGCCATATCCGAATAACCGCAGAAGTCAAAATATATCTGAAAGCTGTAGGCAATGACGCCCCACCAGGCATTAATGACGCCCGGACCCTTGGCGCCAAAAACCATATCGGCGACCTCGCCTGCGCCGTTGGCCAGAATGATCTTTTTGGCGAATCCCAGCATAAAGAGCGCGGTGCCGCTGGAAAACTGCGCGAGGGTATGTTTGCGATTGTCAAGTTGTTCGGCCACGCTGCTGTAACGGATGATGGGACCCGCGATCAGGTGCGGAAAGAGCCCCACAAAGCAGGAAAACATGGAAAAATTCCGGGCCGGTAAGGCGTCGCCCCGGTAAACATCGATGGTATAGCTTAAGGCCACAAACGTGTAAAAAGAAATACCCGAAGGCAGCAGCACGGTGTAAATAAAAAAGGTGTGGGGCCCGCCGCCAAAGAGTTGGATGAGGTGGTTTACATTGTCCATGGCGAACATATAGTATTTGTAAAATCCGAGCAGGCTCAGGTCCGCGACGATGGCAAAAACGAGCGCGGCCTTTCTTTTCCATTGCAATTGTCCTGGTTTGGAAATGATCCGGCCGCAGATAAAATCCTTGTAGGAGGTTATAAACATGAGGATCACGAACCATGGGACCAGCCAACCGTAAAAGATATAACTCATCACCGTTATAAAGGCGTTGCGGACGTAAAACCCCTTCCACTTAAAGGGAAGCAGATAATAAATCGCCAGAAATATCGGCAGAAAATAAAACAGGAATATGTGCGACGAAAAAACCATGCGAACTTTCTCCGGGCAAAGGCTATTTAAGGTTGTCGGCTTTTAAGGCGTAATATTTTTCCAGGTCGCTATCGATAAATTCATCTTCCACGGCGTCCTTCCAGGCGCTTTCCAGCGGCGCGATAAGCACGAGTTTGTGCTTGGCGCCCACTTCAAATTTTTGCACGTCGCCCTGCGCGAGCTTTTGCATTTTATCCTTGATCCGGTCCCGGGGAATAAGCGGGTTATAGTGCCCCACCAGGATTTCCTGCGAAACGTATTTACCTTTGACCACCTTGATGATCCGGTATTTCATGATGTAAACGTAGTTGTACAGGTCGTTGGGCGGGAATTTACCGGGAATTTCCACCAGGCGCGCTTCGATGACCAGCGTATCGACCTTTGTTTTTGCGGCCGCTATGGTTGCCGTCTTTTTGGCCGGTGCGGTTGTCTTGGCCGCCTCCTGAGAAAGACAAGGATTTACCAATGCAACAATGGCTAAAAACGAACAGCTTAGAATTAATTGTTTAATCATACAGACTCCTTAGTTGATAATTTCTCTCGGAAAACATTCAACCAAAAATTCGGAAACTTTTTTGGGACTATATCCTAAATCTTTTTCAGCCTCGGCAGGATCGAGGTTGGCATCCTGAATAATGCCCGCTATCACCGGCCAGCGCAGCGGTGGATTTTTAAAGAACTTTTCCAAAAACCAGGCGGTCGACAAACACAACCATACCGGTATGGAAACAATCGGGCGCCGCTCTTTTCCCATGAGCCTCAGGCAGAGCCGTGCAAAATCCTTTATGCATATCGCCTCGCCCCCGCTCAAATTATATATTTTATTGCCGGGCAAAAGCTTTACACAGGCAACAAGACCATTAATAACATCCTCAGTATAAACCGGCCGCTTTAAAGCGCTGCCCGCGCCGATAAACGGCACCACCGGCCATTTATTTAAATAGTCCAGAAAAATATCAAATTCCTGGCCGCCGCGGCCTTTATCATACACGAGTGTCGGCCGAATAATCGTATAGGCCACGCCCGAATTAATTACCAAATGCTCAGCCTGCCGCTTTGAGCGCGAATAGGCGGTTGACTTTGGATAAACCACCGACGCCGAAGAAACATAAATAAATCGTATTCCTTTATTTTTCCGGGCTTCGGCGATCAGATTCGCCGTGCCCTGCACATTTACCGTTTCATACTGCGTTTCGTCGGAGGTAATTATTACGGCCGCCAAATGCAGCACGACCGTTACCCCGTCGCAAATTCCCGCTAAATCCTGCGCCTGCGCGACATCGCCATAGCGTATTTGTATATCGCAACCGTCAATTCGTGCAACGGCCGGGTCGCCGGCAAGGGCCAAAACCCGGACGGAATTCCCCTCTGCCAATAGCCGTTTAACCAGGCGGCTGCCCAGAACGCCGCAACCGCCGGTCACCAAAATCATGCGGCGACTTTCAGGGCGCACGCGCGATGATATCCGCCGGCACAATAGCGCAGCATGATAGCGCAAATACGCAAGCCGTAGGGTATTGACTTTACATGCGAAATCTCGTCGCCGTAATGCGTCGGCACCGGCAATTCGCGCAGTGTAAGGCCCAGCGCGCGGCAGCAGGCGATTACTTCCACGTCAAAGTCAAAACTGTCGCTAAGCTTGTCAAAAGGGATTGTCGCCAACGCTTTTTTGGCGTATATTAAAAAACCGCTGTGAAAATCGCTGAAACGCATCCCGAACGCCCTGTTTTCCCAGAATGTCAACACTCGATTGGCGATATATTTATAGAGCGGCATGCCGCCCGATAGGGCCGTGCCCGAAGCGATGCGCGATCCCTGCAGCACGTCCACGCCGTTGGTTTGCATGAAACGAATAAACTCCTCGATGACTTCGGGCGGATACTGGCCGTCGGCATGCAGACAAACGGCAAAGTCGCTCCCGTCCTGGCGGCAGCGCACGAGTCCCGCACGCACCGCCGCCCCATAACCGCCATTAACGGCCAGGTTAATTACCTTGATTTTATGATTGACAAACGCGCATTGCTCCGCGATTGCTCCGGTTTGGTCACGGGAGCCGTCGTTAACGATCAAAACCGAGTCAAGTTTTTCCCAAAGCGCCGGCGCGATCCGGTCCAACACGCCGGAGATTTTATCCGCCGCGTTAAAGGCCGGCATAACAATGGATATGCGTGCTTCAGGCGGCATGGGCGTACTGCTTTAAATAATCCATCATGGTCAAGCGCATCGTTTCCGGCAAATTCGTTTTGGGTGACCACCCTAATACTTTTTGCGCTTTGGCAATATCGGGCATGCGCCGGTCGGAATCCTCGTAGCCCGCGCCATAAAATTGCGCGGCGGAAACATCCTCGGTACGGTAATTATAGCTGCTATTTTCGGGCGCAAGTTGCTTATGACAATCGATCATGAGCGCGGCAAGCTCGGCAACGGTCGCTTCGTTGGTGGGATTGCCGATATTAAAAATCTGACCTTTGGCCGCGGACGGATTTGCCAGCATGGCCATAACGGCATCGATTGCATCTTCTATATAGGTAAACACGCGCCTGTTTTTGCCGCCGTCGACTAATTTGAGCGGCTTTTTTTTAAGCAACGCTTCCATAAAGCAAGCCAGCACGCGCGGCGTGCCTTCGCCGTCGATACCCGGGATATAATCCATGCGCGCGCCGATAAAATTAAAGGGCCGCACAATGGTAAAGGCCAACCCCTCTTCAAATCCCAGGGCAAATACGGCACGCTCCAGCAACTGTTTGGCGCAGGCATAACTCCAGCGCTGGGTAGCCACGGGGCCCAGGATAAAGGGCGTTTTTTCTTCGGACAAAATATAATCGGAGTTTGCTTCTACCGAAGATGGGCGGTCAGGTGTTTTCCCTGTCGCGTCATTTGCAAAAGAAGAGATTGTCCTTCCGTAAACTTCGCTGGTGGAAAACTGCACCAGCCACTTTTTATGGCGCGCGCAAATTTGCGCTATTTTATACGGATGCAGAAAGTTGCTCTCGATAACCTCCGTCGGTTTTTGGGTATACAGCGCCGGATTGCAGATAGCCGTAAGCGACACGACCGCGTCGCTGCGCTGGATGCACCACTCCACCAGACTTTCGTTTTTAATATCATCGTTAAAGAAGTTGAACCGCGGATTGCCGATGAGATCGGCGATTTTATTTTTTTCGCGGTCGATCCCCAACACCATGTAATGCTCATGGGCGAGCAGGCGCGCCAGCAGGTGCGAACCGATAAAGCCCGCGCAACCCAGAACGCAAATAGTTTGAGGGGAATGCGACATTGAGGACATGCAATTGCTACTGCTGGCGTACGGTAAACAGCGCGGATTTGCTGAAAACGGATTCTTCGCCGTATTTTGCCAGTGTTATATAGCAAGTGTCAACGGGTGATTTGTAGGTAACCGCCGGGCTGAGATTCTCACTCCCGATAATCCAGGTAAAAAACGTATCCGGCCGGGCGACCATGCCATTGACCGCGGCGGTCAGGTTTATAGCGTTGCTGAGGCCTTTGTTGGTGTACAGTTTTACCACGACACCGGAGATGGACGCGTCTTCGGCCCAGCTTATTTTTACGGTATCGCCGATTGTAAATGTTTCTCCGCCAAGGGGTTTATGGATCGTAAGCGGGCCGGCGGTTATTGGGCCGGAGCCGTTATCGCATGCAATCATGCCGGAAAAAGAGGCAATAAAAATTGCCGAACAAGCGCAAAGTATCCAACGAGCCATTGCATTTCTCATGAAGCCGCTCCTTTAAATAAATTAAAACAGGGTTGATTTAATACCTATTGTAAACGACCAGGCCTGCCCAAGGTCCTTTAAATCCGGTCCGCTCCACTGCTTAAGCACGCTTGCGCTGCCGCCGGCGCCGTCGGCCTTGTCGTGGATCGGCAGGGCCACGGCGATGAAGACCGGATACTTGGCATGCGAGAATTCCATGCCCCAGTTAAGGCTTGCGCTCCATGCCTGAAAATCGGGGTCCTGGATGGGCGCGTACGTTTTAGGGTTATACCCGGCGATCCAGGCCACGCTGAGGGGAGCGGAAAAGGTGAGGCCGAAGGAGTAGATATAGGCTTCCTCCGCCTTATTGCCGTAATAGGCGTCAATACTAATGCTTCGCGGTGTAAAGGCGCCCAGGTCATTTTCGCCATAGGGCTTAAAATAATACTCAAATCGATTTCTATCGGAAGCGGACATATTGTCGGTTGCGTAATTCCATCCGCCATTGCCCTGGTTATACTGGTTTTTGCCGGTAAAATTAAGGGCAAACGGGTGGTTGTAGTTAATGTCGAACAGTAGAATGCCCTTTTCGATGTCTTTGGTGTACCCGAGGCCGATGGCGGCCGCATAAAGGCCGCCTCCCTTTTGTAAAATTGACGGCAGATAAATTTTTTCGTTGTCCGCGCCGCGCTTGATATCAGATTGCCCGGAAGGAAAGGTAAGGCCCAGATTGAGCGCATACTGACCTTCCATGCCGAGGGCCTTGGAATAATCGATGGTTATATCGCCCAGCCCGCCGGTCACTTCGGTCCGGTCAGGGATCTGGCCCTGCGGCTGGACAAGGCCGCTTTTTGACATGACCGGAATCGTGATTCCCAGGGTCGAAGTATAGGTCGGCTTATAACTGGCCCGTGTGGAGAGCGAACTCGTTTGATACGATTGACCGAATGAATAATTTCCGAGGACCTGCAGATCTATAAGCCCGCCGGTCACGCCTTTGCCGACCCACTTGGCTGCCGCGCCGCCGCTGCCGCCCGACCCGCCCGCGCCGCAGCCGCCGATCGAGGCCCAGGGCGTAAGGCCGGGTGAGACGATCGCGGAAAAGGTTTCAGGACTGCTTGACGATATAAGGGAACACAGATTGAGCGCGGCCGCCGTCATTAAAGCAAGGACTAAAAAAAACGCCCGAACCGATTTTTTGGAACAGAGACGCATTGAGCTCACTTAGTTTCCAATCCACAAGCTGGGGGTAGAGGTATCGTTGAGCCGACTTCCGGACGAACTTGACAAAAGCGACAGCTTGTCCCCGGTTGAACGCTTGATAATGTAGCAATCATAATTGCTTTCGCCCGCGTTGCCCGCGAGCGCCATTAAAAAATCCGTTTTGTTGGACCATTCCGGGTCCTGGAATTCGGTATTGTTGTCCGCGATGCTGTCCTTGTTTATGAACCATTGCACGCGGTTGCTTTTGTCGACGACATAAATGATCTGGTGCTCGCGCACCGCGCCGAGGGTGCGGTTGATGGCGGTTTCGTCGAGGTTCTGCACGCCGTCAAAACAGAGGAACATCATCCAGTCCGGATGCGCGGGGTCCGGGCAGATGGACGGATTACAGACCTGCTTGCCGCTGTTGACCGGGTAGAGTTTGGCCGCGCCAACGTCCCACAGCGCGGCGTCGGCATAGCCGGTGCATAAAAATGCGCCGTCCGGGGAAATCCCGCCGGTAAATGGTTTGGGCGCGATCGTTACTACCGGGCCGAAGGTCGCGCTTGCGCCGCTCCGGGTGATTTTTCGTTTATAAGTCGCGGAACCGGTAAGCGTGGCGAGGGAATTTAAATTGGTGCGGAATTTATCGGCATAAACGATAAACGTGTCGTGCGGCGCCGCGGGATCCACCCACCAGTGCGGATCATTACCCGCCGGTGAAGCGGTCGGCGTAACCTGGATCGGCAGAGCGTCGGGCGTGCATTGCTGGACATAGGGTACACAATCTTCTTCGCCGGTGTAAACAAAATAAGTGACCCAGCCGCCGTCGGGCGAAAACAGCGGGCTGTCGGAGCTGTAGGTTTCCTTGCCTGCCGGTTTTTTAAGCGTCACGGCCTGGCGCGTTTCGTCCGTGGCGGTATCGTTAAAATCCACCACCTGCACGCTTAATGTTTTTTTAAGCGTGAAGGCGACCTTAGCGTTCCGGGTGCCGATGAAATTTTCAACGGCGGCCCCGCTTGCAAAAGTAAAGGGCGGCTTGGGCGGAACAAAACTCACGGGCTGGTAGGAAAAATCGCACGCCGCCAGGAGCAGAAGCCCCCATAAACCGACGCCGAGAACGCTTTTTGTTTTAGGCCGCATAATAGCCGGTTTCCTTAACTTAAATTAATATTCCGCGATCGGCAATGTTTTTCGTTGGCCATTTGCAAACTCAACAACCGCGAATTTAAGGCCGGCGGCGCGCGGCAGAAATTTATCAAAAGCAACCGTGGTCGGATTGTTTGCAAAAAGGTGGCGACCGATGCACCGGCCGTCCGGCGAAAAGAACGCCAAGGAGCGCAGCGGCGCCGACGCGACGATGGTTTTGTTTATCAATCGTAAAAAATAGGTTTCCGGCCCGGAATAATTGAAAAATGGACGCGTGACCGCGCTGGGAACATTGGGAACAATGGGGGTCGCAAGCCAGGTTTGGTTTTCGGTAAAACCGGACGGGCAGGCAACATAAATGTAGGGGTACGAAAAATTAATCGTTGAAACCGCGCCAGCGGTGTCGGTTGAGGCGATTAAAGGAAAATAGGTAGAATCTTTAATGTTAATGCCATATATTTTTTCATTGTACCTGGCATGCGAATACGACGGCGAGGAAGGGGAACCGGTGATTAAAAGGCGGTCGATCAGAATCGCAGCCGCGGCATAGTACGGATGGGTCGCCCATTCCGGTTCCTCCATCGTGACTCCTACGATCTGCCCCGACTTTCCCGACTGGGCCGCCACCGTTGCCTCGATTACCGGAATATCGCCCGGCGACATGATATATTTGAGGATGTTGCCGTTATAATCGCCGATAAACACGCGGTCATGGCTCGACCAATGGCCGAGAATGGGTTGAGTGTACTTGCCGTTGGCAAAACCGAAATCAAGATAAATCATCGCATTAGTAAACACGCGGCTGGAGGATATGGAACCGTTGCAGGTTTGCAGGGCAATGAGCGTATCGGCGTGCGTTGTATTATTTGCAAAGTGCAACCGGTGGAGCTCATGCGCGCCGGCGGCGGCGTTTTGCAGGTCCATCATATAGGCGCCTATGTCTTCGTTGGCATGGCCCAAATACCGGCCGTCCCAGGAGAGACCGGCGTTATAGCTTCCGCCGGTGTAAATAACGGAATCCGCGGAAACAGGGACGCCGTTTACCAGACGCTTGCTGGTGACCTTACCCTTGCCGTTCCACGAATCGGATTCGGTATTGGTGGTGTAGACAACCGTGGTTGTCGGAGCGTTTTTAATAAAGCGCGGATTATAACCGGTGCTCGCCGCAACAAGGACCGGCGTGGCGGTATCACTGAACTGCATGACATAGGCCGATCCGGCCTGGGTGCTGTTGGGCCCCGAAGGCCCGGAACAATAGGCGACATATTGGCCGTCGGGTGAAATGCTCGGTACCGAGACGTTGGCGGGCGTTTTGGTAAAAGAGTGCACGGGCGGGTTTTCCGCTTCGGAAAAATTTATATAATACAGAGAACCGTTGTTGACAAATACAAGTTTAACGTCGGCGGTTTGGAAAAAAGAGGTCACGGTCGTTTTGGTGGCTTTTACTGCGATATTGGCGGGAACGGTCGCGGCATACACTCCGCATACCAGGATAAGCGCTAAAAAGCATGGCGCGAAAGCGTCTATGAAAGATTTCCGTCCACCAGATACGAATCCCATATAGTGTCCCTTTGTATTTATTGATATTTTAAAGCTCTTTTAAACGGTTAACTTTGATATATAAATCAAATTCATGAACGTCTAAAAATATATAAAAAAAAATAAGAAGTATAATAAAAATTAATTAAAGTTATTAAAGCTATTGAAACATCGCATACACCTTTCTCACGCACCTCGCATCCGGCTATTTTATCACCGCGTTCGTATGGCCAAAGTAAAAAAGAATCCTCGCCATTTGGGGCGAGGATTCTTCAATTTTAAAAGGTGTCCAAAACTTATTTACAGCCGCACCTTTCGACACACTCTCAAGGAAGGCGATTTCGGCGTTCCGTGTTAACAATGAGCCGCGCCCCTTGACCGGATATTTGTTCGATCAACACCCCCGAATGGACATTATTAAGATTTGCGATTCTACGACCGCGAATGTCGTATATTGCAACCGCAGCATTTTTGCCGCTTCTTATTAAGTTTGCGCCGGGCCGATTAATTACGGCAGTACTTGCAATAGTAAAAACACCCGATACGTCTTTGGTTAATTTTATGTTGTCATAGGGCGCTTGCACACGGACCTGGCATTTGTTCGATGCGGTATTGATTGTGCCTAACAATGGCGGTATTTTCCATTTAAAGGTGCCGACATTCCCTTGGTAATAAGCAGCATTGCCGTCTTTAATAAGAACGCTCTCAACGAGTGTCGCCCAATTTATGCCCTGATCCGTGGTAAGTTCGATATCCAGCCCGGTGGTCGTGGTGTTTGCCAGCCTGGTCCAGGAAATCGTGAGCGTATCTCCTATTTTATACGTTGCCGCTTGCTGGGGCGCGGTAATGGTAACTGGTCGGTAAACGAGCACCGTTGCCGTGGAGCTTTTTGTTACCCCCTTGGATGTCGCGGTTGCCGTGACGGTATAGGGTCCGCCGGCCGTGGTCCCTGCGGAAAATAACCCGCTCGTGGAATCGATCGACTGGCTGCCGGATATTGTCCACT
>JAQUMP010000045.1 GCA_028718065.1 Chitinivibrionales bacterium
GAAATCAAAGAAATTTATCATTTCCGCGATTGTAATTGTTTTGGCAATAATCATTGCTGCATCGATGTTCGGCGGCAAAGACAAGAAATCGCAATACGAAACCGCGGTTGTGGAAAAAGGAAATTTGGCCCAAACCGTAGACGCGACCGGAAAAATACAGTCGGCAGATACTTTGGCGCTCCATTTTCAGGTGCCCGGAGTTGTCGCGAGCGTGGGAGTGCGTGAAGGGCAAAACGTGGCAAGGGGACAGTGGCTTGCCAATTTGTCGTTGGCGGAACTTGATGCCGCTGTCAGCCAGGCCCGAGCGTCTTTAAACCAAAAATTAGCTGGCGCCACCGCGGAGCAGATTGCCGCGGCCCAGCAGCAGGTTAATTCCGCGGAAACCGCTCTTTTTAACGCGCGAAAAAATCTCGAAACAACCACGGAACAGCAGGAAACTCTAATTAATAACGCCCTGAGGTCGGTTTTGAATGCCGGCTTGGCGGCCTCTCCCGACGAGGATAATCTTTCCACAATAGTGCCCGCGATTACCGGAGTTTATTATGGAACCGCGCAGGGCCAGTATGTTGTTTCTCTTTATTCCACCAGCGCGGGCATGAGGTTTGCTACGACCGGACTGGAAACAACCACTGGCGTTGTCAGCACTTTAACGCCGATTCAGTTAGGCACCAAGGGTTTATATATCCAGTTTCCGTCGCTCCCGCCGAATTATAGCGATACCTGGGTTATTTTTCTTCCCAATACCGCAGCACCGGCTTATCTAGCCAGCCTTAACGCTTATAATGCCGCGAAGGAAACCCAAACCCAGGCATTGCTTGCCGCCCAAACGGCGATCGATTCTGCCAGCGCCGCGCTGGATTTGCAGAAAGCGAATTATGATTCATTAGTGGCAAAGCCCCGCGACGTGGATACTGCCTATTATCAGGCAGCTTTGGATCAGGCATTAGCGAGCCGGGCAAAAGCGATTATCACGGCGCCGATAAGCGGCGAAATCAGTAAAATCTATAAAAAACAGGGCGAGCTTGTTTCTTCGGCCGAACCGATGATAGAGCTTTTATCGCCCCATTTTGAAATAGAAGTTGATGTTCCGGAAACAGACGTGATCAAGCTGCAAATCGGCGACAACGCGGTAATTACATTGGACGCGCTCGGTACAGATGTTAAATTTGGCGGCACGGTTGTTTCCATCGAACCGTCGTCTACGGAAATCCAGGACGTTGTTTACTATAAAGTTATATTAAGCCTTAACGAAAACAGCAATATTACGATTAAATCCGGAATGACCGCGAATGTGCTTGTTAACACGGATACGCGGGAAAATGTTTTGTTCGTTCCTTCGCGGGCAATTTTGACAAAGAATAACGGAGACGAAAAATATATCCGGGTTCTCGGCGATGACAATAAAATAACGGAAAAAACAGTAGTGCTCGGTCTTAAAGCCGACGGCGGCTTGACGGAGATATTGTCCGGGGTGAACGAAGGAGATACGGTTGTTTTGAAAATATTAGGCGCAACTCAATAATATGCTTATCAGCGTAAAAGATTTAAAAAAAGATTACAGCGAAGGCGAAGTTATAACTAATGTCCTTAAGGGCATTAGTTTTGGCATTGATAAGGGGGAGTTTGTTTCCATTATGGGGCCTTCGGGTTCGGGCAAATCCACCCTGATGCACATTTTGAGCTTTCTTGATAAATTAACTTCTGGCGAATACCTTTTTGAGGGACGGGACGTGGGCAAATTAAGCGATGACGAGCTTGCCAATATGCGCAGCAAAAAAGTCGGTTTTATCTTCCAATCCTTTAATCTGCTTAATCGCGCTAACGTGCTGGAAAACGTTATGCTGCCGATGATTTACTCGGGCGTGCCTTTGGGGGAACGGATTTTGCGCGCCAAAAAATATTTAGGCGAAGTCGGGCTGGATCACCGGATGTATTATGAGCCCGCCAATTTGTCCGGCGGAGAAAAGCAAAGGGTGGCGATCGCCCGCGCTTTGGTTAATAATCCGGATGTTATATTCGCCGACGAGCCGACAGGCAATTTGGATTCTAAATCAGGGTACCAGGTAATGAAAATATTGCAGGAGCTTAACGAAAAGGGCAATACTATTATTCTTGTTACCCATGAACAGAATACCGCCGAACATGCCGAAAGGATTATCCGCATAAAAGACGGTTTGCTTGTTGATGATGCCAAGGTGGCGGCAAGGCAGTTTATCACGGATGGCATTGAGGAGCTTAAAAAATAATTATCCAAAAAATGGATTTCATCGAAGCCGTAAAAAATTCTTACCAGATGCTGGTTCGCAATAAGATGCGGTCTTTTTTAACTATGCTTGGGATTATTATCGGCGTAATGTCCGTTATCGTGGTGATGTCTTTGGGCGAGAGCGCGCAAGGACTTATCTTAAATGAAATCAAAAGCATGGGATCAAATCTCATCGGCGTATTGCCCGGGGGAACGATTGAAAACGGCCCGCCGGCTTCGGCTTTTGGAGTGGTTATTACCACTTTAAAAAACAAAGACGGCGAGGATATTTTAAGAGGGAATAATCCGCACGTGGAGGGCGTGGCGATGACCGTGCGCGGCAATGACATAATTTATTGGAACGGAAATAAACTGTCGGCGACTTTCCTTGGCACAAGCGCCAGTTATATGATTGTGCAGGACGCGGTGATGGATGAGGGCAGATTTTTTACCGACGACGAGGATTTAAGCAATGCAAAGGTGGCTGTGATCGGGAGCGACGCGGCGAAAGAATTGTTTGGCGACCAGGATCCTTTGGGCAACAAAATAAAAATCAAAGAAAGCAATTTTACCATTATCGGCGTTTTTAAGAAAAAGGGAGGCGGGCTTATGCAAAGCCAAGATAAAGAGGTTTTTGTGCCGTTGAAAACTGCCCAAAACCTGCTTTTAGGGATAAATTACATCAATAGCATGGCGATAAAAGTGGACGGGCCGGATAATGTCAGCGCCGTGCAGGATTATGTCACCCAGGTATTGAGGGAAAACCACAACATTACCGATCCGAAAGATGACGATTTTACGGTGCGCGCCACCACTTCGGCAATTGAAGCGATTTCGCAGATTACCGACGCGGTAAAATTCTTTTTAGTGGCCATCTCCGCCATTTCTCTTGTTGTCGGCGGATTCGGGATTATGAATATAATGCTCGCGACCGTGCAGGAGAGGACAAAAGAAATCGGATTGCGCAAAGCAGTCGGGGCCAAGAGCTCCCAGATTACTTTGCAATTTCTGATTGAGGCTGTTTTTATAACATTCGTTAGCGGAATATTTGGGATTATTTTGGGCACGCCTATCGCCGCGGCCGTGGCGAGCGTGGCGGGCGCGATGGGTTATGCCTGGGATTTGATAATTTCTCCGTCATCTGTTTTTTGGGGATGTTTCGTTTCCGTTAGTGTGGGGCTGATTTTCGGGATAATACCGGCGAGAAAAGCCAGCTTATTAGATCCGATTGAGGCGTTGCGGTATGAATAAAATAAATACATATTTCGAATTAGGGTGGAAAAGCCTGACGCGCCAGAAATCGCGCACGATTTTGACTATTATCGCCTTAAGCATCGGCATAGCCCTGCTTATCATAATGATCGCCGCCGGAGCGGGATTAAAAAGCATGGTCATGAGAGAACTTGATATATACAGCCCTAATACGATTGACATCGAAGTTAAAATTCCGGGAAAACAATCCGCCAGCAGCACTATGGATATGGCCGGCGGAGCCCAGGTTACCACTTTTAAGAACAGCGACGTGGAAGCATTGAGGAAAATAGAAAATGTAAGCGACCTGTATTCTTTTATTACCGGTCAGCAGATTTTTAAATACGCGAACCAAACCAAAAGCACGATTATTTTCGGCTATGGCGCCGAGGCTCCGAACATCGAAAAAATAGACATCACATCCGGCCGTTTTTACTCCAAAGACGAGGAAGATTCTTTGGCGCAGGTTACGGTAATCGGCCCGAAGCTGAAAGATGCTTTGTTCGGCGACGCGGACGCAGTAGGGCAGAATGTTTACGTGAAAGGGCTGCCGTTTAAAATCGTCGGCATAACCAAAAGCCGGGGGAGCGGAGGATTTTTTGACTACGACTCCATTGCCTATATCCCGGTCAAGACGATGCAAAAAAAACTTATGGGAACGGATTACGTTGTCGGCGTTTTGGCGGAAGTGAAAGACGTGAGCAAAATAAACGAAACGAAAAGCGAGATGGAATATTTGCTAAGGGAGCGGCACAATATCACGGATCCGGAGCGGGACGACTTTGCCGCCACGACCATGGCCGAAGCAAGGGTTATGGTGCAGACGATTTTAAACGGCATTACTTTGCTTTTGGTGGCCCTTACTTTTATCTCCCTTTTGGTCGGGGGAGTGGGCATTACCAATATTATGTACGTTTCGGTGATTGAACGGACGTTTGAAATCGGATTGCGCCGGGCGGTTGGCGCCACAAAAGCCGATGTTCTGGGCCAGTTCCTATCCGAAGCGGTGATATTAACCACAATCGGCGGGGTGGTAGGCATTGTTATCGGTTCAGGCGTGGCGTTTTTGGTGTATTATATTGCCACTTCTTTCGGCATCGCCTGGTCATATTCGGTTTCCTTGGTGTCCGTAATCTCGGCCTTGGCTTTTTCCGCCGTTCTTGGCCTTGCTTTCGGCGTTTATCCGGCAAGGCAGGCCTCTAATTTGGATCCGATCGCTGCTTTGCGGCGTGAATAACGCCTCGCGCTATTTTTAGCACTCGAAGAGTGTGTTTGCTATTGCAAAATATTTTAAAGATGGTAAAATATATTGTATGCGGTTTGAGTTGAAGACGAAATTGAGGCCGAAAGGCGACCAGCCAAAAGCCATAGAAGAGCTGGTCTCGGGATGGAAAAAGGGGTTCAAAAAGCAGACATTATTGGGCGTAACCGGTTCGGGGAAGACCTTTACCATCGCCAACATGATAGAACGTATCCAGAAGCCGACTCTGGTGATTTCGCATAACAAAACCCTGGCGGCCCAGCTTTGCAACGAGTTCCGGGAATTTTTTCCGGACAATGCCGTTGAATACTTTGTTAGTTATTACGATTATTACCAGCCGGAAACTTATCTGGCGCCTACGGATACGTATATCGAAAAGGAAGCCCAGATAAACGAAGAAATCGACCGGCTGCGGCATGCCTGCACCCAGGCATTGATGACCAGGAAAGATGTGATTATCGTGGCATCGGTTTCCTGTATTTATGGCTTGGGTTCGCCGGAAGAATACGAAGAAACAGTTTACCATCTCACGGAAGGGCAGCCGATCGGCCGCCAGGAATTGGCAAGGAAGCTTATAGATATGCAGTTCGAAAGGACAACCGGCGATTTGCAGCTCGGCTTGTTCCGTTTGCACGGGCAGATTTTGGAATTAATGCCGGTAAACGAAAAAGTGATTTACAGATTTTTGATTTCGGAAAAGATAGATTTAATCGAAAGAGTGGATCCGATCAGGAGGAACGTACTCTCGCGGGTTAACGAAGTTTTTTTGTTTCCGGCGAAGCATTATATTATTAACGAAAAAATAAAGAACAGCGCGGTTACCGCCATCCGCAAAGAGCTTGCGGAAAGGCTTGAATTTTTTAAAAAAGAGAACAAGCCGCTGGAGCACGAAAGGCTGGAGCGAAGGATAAATTTCGATTTGGAGATGATAGAAAATATCGGCTATTGCCAGGGAATAGAAAATTACTCCAGGCATTTCGACGGCCGGGCGCCGGGAGAACCGCCCTATACTCTGATTAATTATTTTAAGCAGGCCAGCGATGACTTTTTGGTCGTGATAGACGAGTCGCACGTTACGATTCCGCAGGTAAGGGGAATGTATTTCGGCGATTTTTCGCGCAAAAAATCTTTGATTGATTACGGATTCCGTTTGCCGAGCGCGTATGACAATCGGCCGTTAAAATACGAAGAATTCGAGGGCTTGGCAAAAAAGGTGGTGTATGTTTCCGCCACGCCGGGAAAAGAAGAATTGGCGGAAAGCGAGCAAATCGTGGAGCAGATAGTAAGGCCGACCGGATTGGTTGATCCGGATGTCGTTGTCTGCCCGATTACGGCCGGAACAGGCAATGTTTCCCAGGTTGATGATCTTATAAAACGGATACATGAACGGGTGAAAAACAAAGAGCGGGTGCTCATAACAACCCTTACGAAAAGAATGGCGGAGGATTTGAGCGAGCATCTGGAAAAAGAAAAAATAAAAGTGAAATATCTGCACAGCGATGTTAAAACCCTGGAAAGGGTGGAGATAATAGCGGATTTAAGGAAAGGGGACATAGATGTTATCGTCGGAGTAAACTTGCTAAGGGAGGGGCTGGATATTCCCGAGGTTTCGCTTGTGGCGATTCTTGATGCGGACAAGGAAGGATTTTTGCGCAACCAGACAAGCTTGATCCAAACAATCGGCCGCGCCGCGAGAAACGTTAACGGGCAGGTGATTCTTTACGCGGACCAGATGACCGAGTCCATCGAAAGGGCGCTTAAAGAAACGAACAGGCGGAGGGAAATACAATTGCAATACAATAAGGACAATAACATCACTCCGAAAACCATTGAGAAAGAAATTAAAAATATTCTGGAACAGTTTGGATTGGAAAAGCCGTCCGAGCAGACGAAAAGGGGCAAAAAGAATATCCTTAGGATGGATTTGGCGGGCGATGCACGGCCGCTTAAGGAAATCTTAAGGGACAAAAAAGAAAAAATGAAAGAAGCGGCCGAAGGCCTTGAATTTGAGCTGGCGGCGATTCTTCGGGACGAAATTAAAGAGCTGGAGAAGGAAGTAAAAAAAGAAAAAAAATAATTATGCAAAACAGGATTATTATAAAAGGAGCGAGGGAGCACAATCTCAAGAATATTTCCTTGGAGATTCCCCGCAACAAAATGGTTGCTTTTACCGGCGTTTCCGGTTCCGGAAAATCCAGCTTGGCTTTTGATACGATTTTTGCCGAAGGGCAGAGGAGATACATAGAGTCGCTGTCTTCATACGCGCGGCAATTTTTGGGCGGAATGCAAAAGCCTGATGTGGATGAGATAGAGGGTTTGTCTCCCGCGATTTCCATTAACCAGAAAGCGCATAGCAGCAACCCCCGTTCGACCGTGGCGACAATCACGGAGATTTACGATTATTTAAGGGTTTTGTTCGCGCGGATAGGCAATCCTTACTGTCCGGACTGCGGCATATTGATTGAAAAAATGGCCGCGGACGAAATCAATAAAAAAGTCGTGGAAATTTTGGCTGAGAAAAACAAAACCGGGCCGCTTTTGGTTTTAGCTCCGGTCGTGAGGGGCAGAAAGGGAGAATATTACCAGCTGCTGCAAGACATTTACGAATCGGGATTTTTAGAGGTACGGGTAGACGGAAAAATAAAAAGCCTGCGGGAGCGGGTGTTTTTGGAAAAAAACAAAGCGCACACGATTGAGGTGGTTATTGATAAAATATTTTACCACAAATCGGATGATGAATTTTTGTTCCGCCTTAACGAGGCGATAGAAACTTCGATAGATATGGGCAATGGCTTATGCGCGGTTATTTTTCCCGACAACAAAGAAAAAATGTTCAGCACTTTGTATTCCTGCCCCAAATGCGGATTCAGTTTTCCGGAAATCGAGCCGCGCTTGTTCAGTTTTAACAGCCCTTACGGATATTGTGAAGAATGCCATGGTTTAGGGACGGAAGATATTTTCAGCACCGAGCCCTGCCCTGCCTGCCTCGGCAAGCGGCTGAACAAAAATGCCCTTTCCGTGAAAATAGGCGGCAAAAACATCTGGCAGATTTCCGGGATGAACGTGGACGACGCGGTTAAATTTTTCGATTCAATCGGGAGCAAGCTCAATAAAAAAGAAAAAGAAATCGCCGAAGTTATTTTAAACGAAATTAAAAACCGGATGCAGTTTTTGCTTGATGTTGGTTTGCATTACATTAATCTCAATAGGCGCGCCGGCACGCTGTCCGGCGGAGAAGCGCAAAGAATAAGGCTGGCGTCGCAGATGGGCACGAAGCTTGTTGGGGCGCTTTACGTGCTGGATGAGCCGACAATCGGCTTGCACCAGCGCGACAACGAAATGCTTATAAAAACGCTGCGCAATCTTTGCGATGTCGGCAACAGCATTATTGTGGTGGAGCACGACGAAGAAACGATATTGGCGAGCGACTGGCTTGTTGATTTCGGCCCCAAAGCCGGCAAGCATGGCGGTGAAATAATTTTTTCCGGACCGACCCAGAACTTGTTTTTGCCGAAACAAAAAGAAGTTTGGGATTGTCCGCAGCAGGGCGATCCGAAAAAATCGCTTACCGGAAAGTATCTGCGCGGCGAAGAAGAAATAGAGTTGCCGAAAACCAGGCGGGGCGTCCAGGACAGCACCTTGCGCCTCAAAATTATCGGCGCCACGGAACACAATCTTAAAGATTTGAGCGTGGAAGTGCCTTTGGGCCGTTTTGTATGCCTGACCGGCGTGTCCGGCTCCGGCAAATCAACTCTGATGAACGACATTGTCTACCGGTATGTCAGCGGGAAAATCAACCATATCAAACGGGATACCAAGGTTAAAGAGATAAGGAATGCCGAATATCTGGACAAGATTATCAGGATAGACCAGAGCAGCATCGGCCGGACGCCGCGTTCCAATCCGGCAACCTATACGCGGACATTCGACGAAATAAGGGATTTGTTCGCCATGACTCCGGAAGCGAGAATGCGCGGTTATCGATCCGGGCGGTTTAGTTTCAATAAGCCGGGCGGCCGGTGCGAGGCGTGCGAAGGAAAAGGAAAAATAGAGATTGAAATGCATTTTTTGCCGAACGTGGAAATAGTTTGCGACGCCTGCAAAGGATACCGGTTTAACAAAGAAACCCTGTCAATCCATTATAAAGGAAAAAATATCGCCGAAGTGCTTAATATGACGATTGAGGAAGCGGTTAAATTTTTTGAAGATATTCCGTCCATCTATGACAAGTTGAAAGTTTTAAACGATGTCGGGCTGGGTTATCTTACTTTGGGCCAGCCGGCGACCACTTTGTCCGGCGGAGAATCGCAGAGGATAAAGCTTAGCCGGGAATTAAGCAAGCGCGGAACAACACGGACGCTGTATCTTTTGGACGAGCCGACTACCGGCTTGCATTATGACGACATTAAAAAATTAATAGTTTTACTGCAGCAATTGGTTTCGCAGGGCAACACGGTTTTGGTTATCGAACATAATCTTGATTTCATAAAATGCGCCGACTGGATTATAGATTTGGGTCCCGAGGGCGGGGACCAAGGGGGCAAGGTGGTGGCGGAGGGAACGCCCGAGGAATTGTCCCAGCGGCAAACATGGACAGGGAAATATTTGCGCAAATCTTTGGCAAAATAAAGTTTGGGTTTGGATGCGTCTTTTTTCGGAAACGGATATTTTTCTGCTGAAAAATTCCTCTGGCTCGCTCCGTCGAGCTCCGCATGTTCCGAAAAAGGCGCATCCAAACAATTAAGATTTGTTTCGCTTCGACAAGTTGTGCGCTATATACATCTTAGAAGAAAAATTTATATGAAAATATCAGCTAAAATTAAAAAAATACCGGATAAGCCGGGCGTGTACCTTTTTTATAATAAAGGAAAAGAGCTGATTTATGTTGGCAAGGCGACTTCGCTTAAAAGCCGGGTGAGGAGTTATTGGGCGGGGCAGAAAAATTTTCGGCCGATCGAAACTTTTCTTTATCAGGTTAATAACGTGAAATGGATGGAAACCGATTCGGTTTTGGAGGCTTTGATACTGGAAGCAAATTATATCAAAAAATACCAGCCAAAATACAATGTGAAAGAAAAAGACGATAGGAGCTGGATTTATTTCGCCCTGACAAGAGAAGCATTTCCGAGGCTTGAGGCAATAAGGGAGCGCAATCTAAAAAACTTAAAAGAAAAAGAAAGGAAAAAATTCCTCTACGTATTCGGCCCTTTTGCCCAAGTAAAAACCGCCCAGATTTTAAAAATCTTGCACAATCTTTTTCAGGTTTCCAGATGTTCCCCGAACCAAAAAAAACCTTGCTTTGATTATCAGCTGGGGCATTGCCTCGGGGTGTGCGCCAATGAGATTAATCCGAAGGAATACAAAGAAAAAGTCATAAAACCGCTGGTTTTATTCCTAAAGGGAAAAAAGAAAAGCCTTATTAAAGACTTGGAAAGGAAGATGAAAGAAGCTTCGCGGACCGAAGATTTTGAGGAGGCGCGCCGGCTGAGAGACCAGGTTTTTTCGCTGAAGAAGATAAGGGATTTTTCTCTTTTGGATAAAAGCTTTCTTGCCGGTCCGGAATTAGGCGGAAAAAATCTTTTGGCGGAAAGGATCGAGGCTTACGACATATCCAATCTGGGAACTGAATCAAAAACCGGCAGCCTTGTCGCGTTCAATTCTTCGGGCCCGGTAAAAAGCGAATACAAAAAATTTAAAATAAAAACCGTAACCGGGCAGAGCGACGTGGATTGCCTTAAGGAGGTGCTTAATAGAAGGGCAAAGCATAGGGATTGGCCCTGGCCGCAGGTGATGCTTGTTGACGGCGGTAAGCCGCAGGTTAACGCGGCAAAAAAAGTTTTAAAAGATAACGGCCTTGCGGTTTTTGTTTTGGGAATCGCCAAGGGCAGGGACAGGAAAAAAGATGAGTTTGTTTTCGGCAGTGACGATAAAATATTCATAAAATGGGCGGAAAAAAACAAAAAATTATTGATTAAAGCAAGGAATGAGGCGCATAGATTTGCCATTGGCTATCAGCGGCACCTGAAAAGAAAAAGCCTCTTGTCCGATTAAACGCTCTCCCGGGGAGCGCTTTTGTTTTTGCCATTGTTTTTTTCAGGGAAGAATTATGGTAAAATATAAGCGTAAGAATAAATAATAAACGCCTATGAACTCTAAAAATACGGCCACGATTATAGTAATGGTTCTTATTGTTTTGATTGTAGTTGTCGGCAGCTATATTGGAATTAAAAACCAAAAGCAAGCCACAACGTCGCCTCCGAGCGAAAACACTACGGAATATAAAAACACCAAGTACGGATTTAGCATTGATTATTTAACAAAGCCAGAGCTTCAATATCCGATTAACGGGGTTTTAGAAACCGGCAATTTCCATATTTTAGACAACAGCAATAATCCGTTTAACATTGTTTACGATTTTTACGCCATAGTCCTTGTTCCGATTCAGAACCTGAGCCAGTTTTTGCAGCCGAATCAAGTCGCCGATTTCAGGGATTCGGTATTGGAAATACGAGTTGACAATAGCCTGCCTTCCTGTACGGCGGCAGCTTATGTTACGCAGCTAAGCAACGGCTTGAATACCGCGCCTGCCGCTAACACCGTCACAATCGGCGGCAATCCGTTTGAGCATATCGACCAGAGCGGCGCCGGAGCCGGCAATTTTTACGATGACCAGGTTTACGTAGGCAAGGTTAATAACAACTGTTTTGTGTTTGAAACGATTAACCATTACGTGAATTGCGGCAATTATGATCCGGGCGTGTGCGTAAATATCAATTCCGGATTTATCAACAGCCAGGTTAACGCTATATTTTCGACAATAAAATTCTTTACCCCGGAACAATAAAATTAATACATTGACCCGGCTAAAAGAGAGTAGTAAAATTATCCTATAATAATAATTTTTTAATATATGGAAAATAAAAAAAATTTACTTTGGGCGGGATTGGCCGTGGTTGCCATAGCCGCGCTTATATATTTTTCTCTGATAGGAGTAAAGTTTCCGTCGCGGGCGCCTGTAACGGTTAATACCGGAGAGGAACAGCCTGCGGCAAATCAAACGCCGCCCTCTACCGCAAGCGATGAGGATATCGACCGGATGCTTAACGATCTTGACGCGGATGCCTCGGCCGTTGACCAGGGCTTAAACGATACGCCAATCGACGTGATGGCGGAATAAAAAAATAATTTGCAATTATGAAAACAAAAATAATTTTAGGAATATTTTTGGCAGCGGCGTTTCTGGCAATCGCTGCTTTCGCGGGAAGCGTTTATGCCACTTCAGGCAATCAGGGACAGGGACAGGATCAGGAAAATAAGCCGGATGCGGCCGCTTCACTCGCGAAAAAAAAGGAGCGGGCGATACAGGAAATTGACCGACGGATAGCTTCTTTAAACACCCAGATTGAGAGAATTAATTCCGCGAAGCGCCTTACCGCCGGACA
>JAQUMP010000046.1:0-9889 GCA_028718065.1 Chitinivibrionales bacterium
TCCTTTTTTGCATTTTGTAAAGAATCAAACCCTCTGCGCTTCGCCCCAAGCCCGGCCTTCAAGCTTCAGCATTCTCGGCGCAACATTCCACTGCGCTCCGCCGTCGGCGATGACTGTTACCGATTTTTTATTGAGCCTCGTGACGATCCCGCTTAAACGGCCGCCGGTATTGTCTTCAAAACTCACCCGATCGCCTGCCGAAAATTTGGCCAAGGCATTGGTAGCTCTGGCTTGATGGATAAGCTTAAGGCGTTCGATGATAAGCCGATTCAAAAACCGCAGGTCATCTTCCCCAAGTTTTCGCACCGCTTCAACCGCGCTGTTTTTATCCAAAAGCTTGATGATTTCGCTCATACAGATAGCACCTTCATCACTTCCTCACCAAACTGACTTAACACTCGCACCGCGATTTTTTGGTTGTTGCTTTTAATTTCTATGGGATGCGACTGATACCCATAAAGCCTGTCAAAAGCCTCATCGTCGATTTCAATTTTAAGGGTCCTCTCGGCATTGGTTTTGGTGGTCGTTTTTGACAGATCGGAAAGACCTTTTTGCCATTTATCGAATTCGTCTTTGTCGCCGCCGCAAAAAAACACCTGGCGCACGACAAAATTACTGCCGTCGTAATCGTCGTCTACCATCCAATAAGCGATGTCGGCAACGCTGCGGCCTTTTACTTCGTCCTTAATCGGGTCGTAAATGTCAATACCAAGCAATTCCACCGTTGCGGTCTTGCCCTTTTTGTGCAATTTCATATCAGGTTCGCCGATAGTCACGAACGATGCCGCCTTTTTATCTTTTTTGAGAAGGCCTTCCTGCAATAAATCATCATGCATTCTGGCTTTGGTAACTTCAAATGTGCCGATGCTGGTCGTAATGCTTTCGTTGGATATGTTGCTCTCAAACGAAAATCCCAGAATAATAAGCCAGTCGGCGTCGCCGCGGTTCCGGCACTCTTTTACGGCCTCGTTTACGGCCTGCTTGGAAACCGTGCCGAACTTTGGTCCAATGTGCAGGTATGCCTTTTTCTCGCCCTTGGTGGTACTGTAAAAGCCTTCCGCGTGCAGGTACGCCGAGGAAAGGCGTTCAACCCGGATAAATACCGCGTTTTCGTTTTTAATGCCGTTTTTAACGCCTGCGGATTTAAGATGCTCAAAAATCCGGGCTTCAAAATTTTCGGTTTCGTCTTTATCCGGAACTGAGGCATCTAATGATTCCGGAGAAACAGGCTCGAATGCTTGGAGAGTTTCGACAGTGAATGGACCGGAAACGCGGAGGGTTTTTTTGTCGGTGAGGGGTTGGTCGAAGAGAGTTTCTTCTTCGGCAGGTTCGTCGTTGGCAAGATTTGTTAGCGTAATATGTGGCACTTTTTGATATACAAATCCCTGTCGGACGTCATTGGTCTTCTCATCGTAAAGCTTATAATAAAGGAATACTGCGGTCATAAGTCTGGTTTTAGCGATGTTGAGAGCAATGCGTGAAGTATCTATAGTAATCCATCGTCGTCCCCATTTTTCGCAGACGTAGGCATCCGTGCCACTGCCACAAGTAGGATCAAGAACCAAATCACCGGGGTCGGTTGCTGTTAATAAGCATCGTTCAATCACTTTCTCTGCTGTTTGCACGACATAATATTTATCAGGTGAAGCTGCCGTATCAGTCCAAATAGAGTTATATGGCGATACGGGATAATCATCGTTAAATAATACATATTCAACCGTTGATCCTGATTCTTGAAGTCTATTGATTTTTGCAAGCTTACTCATACCCTCTGGCAGTGTCGCCCATGAATGAACTCCATCGGGAGTATTTTTCAAATCACCACCTGGAGGAGGATATAATTTCCCGTTAAAACGGAAATTAAAATCTTGGTTCTTGCGATATTGTGAAGGCTTTAAATAATGTAAACGATAAACACGAGAGTCTTTGGGCAACAATTTATGATTGTTTTTTTCTTCATTTGTTAATAGCCGTCGCTTTCCGTCTGCCAATTCCACATATTTATAATTTGGATCGCCTTCAACAACCTGTTCAAAAAACAACCTGCGATATTTCACATTCTCTTTGTTCTTTGCAAACCAAATAATATGATCGTAAGAAACATCCGTCAATTTAGTATTTAAGGTCATTGTGCGGGTACGATATCTGATATCACAGATAAAATTTCCAGCCCCAAATATCTCATCAAGGATGCTTCTAACAAGATGAGCGTTTTCATCAGATATTTGTATGAAGCACGAACCGGAATCCGTTAGCAATTCTTTTGTAATAATTAATCTGTCGCGCAAATAACTTAGATAGGAATGTATTCCCAATACCCAAGTATCCCGATATGCTTTAACTTGTTCGGGTTGACCCGATAAGTCATTGTCCCCTTCTTTTACTGTAAGATTATTTATCTTTATCTGCCAATTCGATCCATAATTTATCCCATACGGCGGATCAAAATAAACCATCTGCACTTTCCCCGCCATGCCTTCTCTCTCAAGTAAACTCGTCATCACCAGTAAGCTATCGCCCTGAATTAATCTGTTGCTCCATCCGTCCTGGTGCTTGTAATATTCGGAGACCTTTTCCAGTTCGTCGGTATGCAGCGAATGGCCGAAAAGCTCGTTGATATCGAATAAATTTGTCTGCGCGCCTTTTTCCTCTTTAATTTCGTACAGTTTTTTTATCAGCACTTCGGGCGAAATATGCTCGTGCCGGTACAATGACCTTATGTCAACATTCAAGCTATCGTCCCGGTCGTCGTTACCGTATTTATTCAGCCAGAATAATTCGGGGTCTTGTCCCCTATGCACAATGGGATTTTTCGGGTATTCGGCCTTGGCCTTTTCCTTTACCTTGGGGCTGGCGTCCTCGGTCCCGGCTTCTTCCTTGGAAGGAATATGGACGCGGGTCTGGTTTTTGTGCTTGATGGATTCTACGGTCATAATTGAGCCTTGCGTGATATTGTTTAACTTATTTAAACCATCTTCTCCAGTTTACCCAGCATTTCCATGGCTCCAATTTCCATCTTCGAGAACGCAAACCATTTTTTGCCAAGGTCTTTGAGCGAAGCGCCAAAATGATACACGGTGTTGTTATCGATCACCATAAAACGGTCATGGGCGTTGTTGAATTCCTTAATCTCGATTGCCGGATATTGTTCATTAAACTTCTTTACATCCAGCAACAGATTTTTTGGGATTGATTTTGTCAGAATGATTACCGTTACATTTTCATGCCGTTTAGCAAGATGGGCAAGCACGGTGTCGTCGATATAATTGTCTATGATGATTATCGATTCCTTTGCCGACCTGAAAAGATCGGAAACAAACCGGTAAGCATCGAATATCTGACCGTTAAAGAAAATGCCCTGTTTCGGTTGGATTTCTTTTGCCTCTATGGCATTGAATATTTTTTTGAAATTCTCGTCGGTTTCCAGCTGCTTCCGTTCTACCGTATCAAGCCGTTGAAAAATTTGAGCGTTCGTAGCAATAAATTTGCGCATGGCGACAAAGGCACGCATGATTTGAATATTGACTTCTATTGCTCTTTCACTGGTAAGTACCGCAGAAATAGCCGCAACACCCTGCTCGGTAAAAACAAATGGGCGTGAACCGCCAAGGTGTTGTTTTGAAGGTATCGCATTTTGCGATACCATAAATTCAATCTCTTCATCGGTGAGCTGGAACATAAAATCAGTAGGAAAGCGTTTGGCATTTCTTTTAACTTGTTCTCTAAGCCGGATTGGTTTTACATTATAAAAATGCGCTAAATCCTTATCCAGCATCACCTGGACACCGCGTAGGGTGAAAATGAGCCGTCGGATTTCATCGAGTTGACTGACCATATTCCCGTTCATATACCAATCGCCTGCCTCTTTTTTTGAGGTCGCAATTTGCGACTTCAAGTTGTTCGCATTGTTTGTATACTATTTCTCAACTGGTTTTTAATGTCCCGAATATCACCCGCAATCTCTATAAAACGCCACTCATCGTACTCATATTTTTCCCGGACGGCATTTACCGCCGGCAACCAGCGGTTTTCGATATACCATTTTTTTTCCTGCTTCTCTTTGGCCATGCCGGTGATTTCGATAATCAGGTTGAATGTTTCGTCTTTGCCTTTTTTGCACCGGGCAATGAAATCCGGGAAATACTGTTTATCTTTTCCTTCGCCCACGTACGGCACGGAAAAACTTAAGAAAGCATTTTTTACGTAGGAGATTACTTCGGGCATTTGCTCAAGCGTCTTGGCGGCAATCTGCTCCCAGTTTTCGGTATCGGCGACAACATAATTGACATGGCTTTTTTTAGTCGCGTAAACTTCTCTTGAGGTATTGCCGTTTACATATTTGGTTGAGCCGAATTTATTGTAATAATTAAATACAGGAAGAATTTTGTCCGTTGCCAAAGATTTTGAATGAATGCCACGGGCAATATGATCGCAGATTTTTTTGGGTTCTTCAAAATAAAGCAGCTTTTTATACTCCGGGTCGCTGATGCCCACAAGCCGGACTTTGGTCTCGTACCAATTAGTTACAATCTGCCGTAAGGTATTAAACCGCTGAAAGTGCGGCATGCCGTCGTCGTCGGAGTAATGAAGGTTAATAAGTTCCTTGGTAATTATGTAAATGATTTCCTGGACCCGCTTTTCAAGAACGGACTGAATCGACATTTTTTGCGTGTCAGGCGAAAACGGACTTGCCAGTTCAGTCTCTACGGGAAATTTGGAACCGTCTATTTCAAAGTTTTCTATCGTGGAAAAATCGGCGGTTAGCGGCGCGGCGCCGGATTCCACGCGATACCCGATCACATTGGGAAAAGTTATTTCAAATTCTTCTTCCCTGTCCGGCAAGGCAAAAATGCGTTTGTAATTTGGCGGATCAACGATTGTCGTGGAACCGCCTTTAAACATTTTAAACGGAACGCCGATGATATGGGCGTATTCGGGAGGGAATTTGCCGTCTTTGCCCAAGTCGTAATTTTTGCGCCTGAGCGCGCGTCCGGCAACCTGTTCGCAAAGCAATTGCGAGCCGAATGCCCGCAAGCCCATTATATGCGTAACGGTGTTGGCGTCCCAGCCTTCGGTAAGCATCGAAACGGAAACCACGCAGCGGATATGCTGGCCGAGCATACCAGGCTTGCCGACCGTGTTTACAACTTCGCGGAGAATATCAGCATCTGTCAAGTTCTCGGGTGATTTGTCCGGATGCGAAACCCGGTAGTCCCGTTTAAATTGTTCGATTTCAGTTGCAAAAACCGTTTTGAAGTCCTCGTTGATTTGGTTGGAATTTTCGAGAGCGGCGCTATCAATGAGGAGCGTCGGTGGTCGTTTAAGCGGCTTCTTTGTGGCAGGATCATAGTTGGAAAACAGGTTATAATGCCCTGTAACAACGGATTTGATATTACCTTCATCATCCGTGTGCTCATACCCGGCAACGAATTTATAAACTTCCCGTGAAACGGAAGTATTATTACAAACGGCAATAAATACGGGCGGAATATCGCGGAACAGATCGAGTTGCCCTTTTCCTTTGTGGGAGTAAGCCTCTTCGTAATGGTTATAAAACTGGTCCAGCGCCCCCTTTACCAACGGAGGCAACCGAGGCGCAATTTCGCTTGGTTTCGATCCTGTTTTCTTTGCTTCGCTTTTCTGTTTGCGTTGGCCTTTTTTAGGAAGGTCGTCCTTTACATAATCATATAGGTTTCGGAGGACCGGCATTTCGATTTGTTGGGTACTGTCGGATTCCGGCAAAAATGGAATTTTTACAAGCCCGGATTCTATGGCTTCGATAAGGCCGAAATCAGATACAACCCACGGGAAAAGGCTGTAAGCGTCGTATCCTGAACCGTGCAGGAAATAGGGCGTAGCCGATAAATCATAAACATTTTTTACTTTATATCGTTTTGCTATTTCAACAAGTCCTGTAAACCAGACCGCCGCGCGCGTGTTTTCGTCCTCGGCGTTCTCTTCCTCGGTGTTCCGGCCTTTTTCCTTGGGAAGATAACAGTGATGGGCTTCGTCGTTTACAATAAGCAACCTGCTATCGGTTTTAAATTTTCCAAGCAGCCGGCGCAGGACCTGGTTAAAATCTTCCTTGGCTTCGGTTTTCTCGCCTTGGGCATTAAGCTTGCCGTCAAAAGGGCTTCTTTTATTGCCCTGAAGTGTCCGAGGCTCAAAAGTGTGATAGTTGGTAATTACAATACGGGAATTTAAGCTTGGCAAAATTTGTTCGTATTGCCGGGGGACCAGAAACCGTTGCCGGTAATAATCATTAATATTACGAATATCGGTGTTAATCGTATCGACATATAAAACGCCAAGGCGGTCTTTAATGGTTATGCCCGGCGCCACAATCAGGAAATAGTCCGCAAAACGGGTATCGTTTCGGTATTCCTGCCTATTAAAATAGTGATATAAAATCAGACTGGCCATGACCACGGTTTTGCCCGTGCCCGTGTGTCGTCACACCGTCACGATACCGCAAATGGCTCACGCACCGCGCGGCCGACCTGCGCAACCGCGATCTGCGCTACAAACGGCCCTTTGCATTGCGCCTGTCAACGCACGATTACGCGCTCAAAATCCAGAAGGCCGTGCCGGCTACCGGCCTCAATGATCCGTATACCGGGCAACTGCTGCGCTGGGACCTTATCGGCACTTGGGACAGTAAAAAGAAAATCGACCGGTTGCGCGCTATGGCAGCCAAACCACGGGGATTTAACAACGATCTCTACCTTCTGCCCACCATCGACCACAAATCCCCTGCGGCGCAAGAATTGGACATCGAGATCTGCTCGCTGCGGATCAACTGTTGCAAAGGCAGCCTGAACCCGGACGAGTTTGTGGCATTATGTAAACAGGTCGTGGATTTCAAGGCAAAAAGCAGGCAGATTAGCAAATCTAAAAAACAGCGGCGGCGTTAAACTTTCAGGTGGCGTCAATTTAATAACGGCAATTATCCCTTGTCCTGTTCGAGAAGCCATTTCCAAAGTGGTTTGAGTTCTATATTTCCGGATTTGCCAAACCAGGCGTGTTGCTCTTTTCCCTCAACATGGTCGGTAAGCAGAAGCAAGTTTTTACATTTCAACTCACTGCCGGCAGTTAAAAGCGCCCGGACTTCACGCTCCCGGGTCTTGGTGTTGGAAATATCCCAGCAGACCTGTATCAGCTGGCGGACGGCATTGTCCTGTTTTATCAGAAAATCAACTTCATGATTGTCCCGGTTTTTCCAGAAAAATATTTCCAGCTCACCCTTAAGCTGTTTTTTGTGCAATTCAATAGCTGCAATGTTTTCAGCTAATCTGCCGTTTTCCGCGCCTATGGAAAATCCGCGGGAAGCCACAAACCCGTTATCGATGCAATAAATTTTCCTGTTCATCCGGACCTGCTCCCTTACTTTCCATGAAAATCGAGGCAGTGAAAAAAAAAGGAAGGCCTGTTCCAGATAACCGACATATTTTGCGGCTGTTTTAATGCTTTTACATCCTGAGATTTCAGCGACACGGGAATGGGAAAATTCGCTTCCAACATTTGACAGAAGGTAACGGGCAGCGGCTTGGATGCCCGTATGCACCCTAAGGCGGAAGCGTCGGACAATGTCCCTGTAGATCAATGAATCCAGAAGTGTGGCCAAATAAAAGCGCCGGTCCACGGCTTTAAACAACGGCTCGGGAAATCCCCCTTCCCGGAGATAGGCTTCCAGCAATCCTGCAATCTTTTAATCTGGGGCAACCGCGTCGGGCCGTTTGATGCGGACATATTCCGGAAAAGAGAATGGCAGCAGCACATAAGGAAGGTGCCGGCCGGTCAGATGGGTTGACAGTTCGGAACCAAGCAGATGGGCATTACTTCCGGTGACCATCAGGTTCCGTCCCTGGCGCTGAAGGCGGTTTAGAAAAAGCTCCCATTTGTCAATATTCTGGATTTCGTCGAAAAGCAGGTTGGTTGGATTGCCCCAGACTTCATCAACGGCGTCCATGAGCGCCTGCGTATCAGAAAGCCCGGTTAGGAATTCATCATCGAAATTGACATATCCAAAAGAACCAGCTTCTTTTGCAAGGTGCATGGCAAGAAAAGATTTGCCTGCCCTGCGAGGCCCTAGAATAACTTTGATCAAATCATTGCCGGAAGGTTTTATGACCAAGCTTCGGGAAACATAGGGTTCGGCGGTTTTTTCCGCGAATTCTATTTTTTGCTGTTCGAGTATGTTCTTTAGCATATACCACAAATATACATATTTATTTCATTATAATGCTACTATTTACGCAAATTAAGGTATTATAATGTTTGTATTGCTATGTTTGGCCTAATTTTAAGCATGGGATGAGGCGCCGCTTCCCTCAAAATCCAAGAGGCCGTGCTGGCCACCGGCCTCACAGATCCGTACACCGGGCTACTCTTACGCTGGGACGCTGCGGATCAACTGCTGCAAAGGCAGTTTGAATCCGGAGGAGTTTTGTGGCATTATGTAAACAGGTCGTGGATTTCAAGGCAAAAAACAGGCAGATTAGCAAATCTAAAAAACAGCGACGACGTTAAAATATCAGGTGCGTCAATTAAATAAACGCGGATTTATGTGAAGGGCAGGTTTCCAAACCTGGCCTTTTTTTCTTAGTAATCCATTCAACTCGAAAGTTTAAAGGCGATATAAATCCCCAGTAAGCCCCCCACCGAGCTTCCAATGAGCGACCAGAAGGATATTGCTCCGGCTCCGAGCAGGGTCGTGCAATAACCGCCAAGGCAGGAACCAACAACCATGCCGATTATGATGATTGTTTTGCGGGACATTTTAGACTTTGCCCCTCAAATACGCATTTTGTCAATGATTTTGCCGATGCTTACCGATTTTATGGCGGTGGCGACCCGGCTTTTGACAAGGGAGATTCTTTCCTGAATATTCTCCAGGTTTTCTCCGGTAAATAAATCGGCGCGGCCCGCAAGGCGGGCGCTCCCCTTTTGCAACAGGCCGATCCAGGTATCATGCCAGCGTCCGGTCTTAAGGGAATGCAAAAAACTTTCCGGCATCGAGGGCGTCGGCGCCGAAATTGCCGCCGCGACCGCCGGGGCGGCGTGCCGCTCCGGTAAAACCACCGGTTGCAGAATGTCGATTAATTCGGCGGCCGAACTTATGCGCATGCGTAAATCGGGATACAGGCAGCGGCGCACGGCAAGGTTTACGGCCTTGGGCAGATCGGGCACGAGCTGCGCGGGCCCTTTGTAATCGCCCGCGCGCACGGCATTAAAAGTTTCTTCCATGGTCGGGCGCAGAAAAGGGTGCTCGCCGGTGAGCATCAGGTACAGCACAATGCCCAGGGCGAACAGGTCGGCGCGCCCGTCGATAGCGCGGCCGTCAATCTGCTCCGGCGCCATGTATCCCGGCGAACCGACGATTACGCCATTGCTTACCGAGGAACCTCCCAAGGCGACAACGATGCCGAAATCGGAGAGCATGGCCTTGCCGCTTGCCTGTTCTATAAGAATGTTGGCGGGCTTTACATCGCGGTGGACAATGTTCCAGGAGTGCGCCTGCTGCAGGGCCGCGGCGATATCCAGGGCAAACAGCACCGCGCGGCGCAGCGTGAGTTTGCGCCGCTCCGCAAGCAGCGCTTCAAGGCTTTCGCCTTTTATCAACTGGAAAACGATCCAGGGGTTGCCCCGGTCTTCGCCCACGTCGAAAATCTGGACGATGGAAGGATGGCTGAGCTTGGCCGAAGCCTTGGCCTCCAGCGCAAACCGGGCAAGGTACTCGTCGCGCGCCGCGGCCCGCAGGCCCGGATCGATGGCAATTACCTTGAGCGCGATGTTTCTTTCCAGGAGCGGATCGTTGGCAAGATATACCTTGCCCATGGCCCCGCTGCCTAAAAGTTTTATTATCCGGTAACGGCCGATCGCCGCGGGC
>JAQUMP010000046.1:9899-12137 GCA_028718065.1 Chitinivibrionales bacterium
GCCGGTGAGGCCTTCGGAAAAAATGCCTGCAAATTTTCGACCGTGCGCGCACTGAGGGGCGCCTGCGCCGGGGCGGCGCTCCGGTTCGCCGCCTGGCTGCCGGGCGGAAGGAGGCCGGCCATGAGCTTAAGCTTTGGTCCCGCGGCCCCCAGGCCGATCGTGTCGCCCGGCGAAAGGACCTGTTCGGAAATCCTGCGGTCATTTACAAAGGTGCTATTGGTGCTCTGCAGGTCCTGCAGCACGATGCGTCCGGGGGATTTATAAATAATCGCATGGTTGCCCGAAACGCCCTTTTCGGCCGGATGCAGGGCGATGGTGTTGCCGGCCGCGCGGCCGATCGTGACCGCGCCGTCGGGCAGCGCAATCCGCTTGCCTTGTTCGATCCCGCTCATGATTTCAAGAAAATAATTGCTTTCCGGCCCCATGCAATTAATTCACTTTCGTCAAGATTATATATACGGGCGATTTTGCCGCCGTCTCCGCTTCGCTCATTTATAGTAATATTATTCCTTGTTTTTAGCAACCGGAGGCTGAAAATATCCTGCGCTCACCCCGGGGCTTTTTTGTTTATTGGGGAGCACGGCGGCGCTTTAACTATTTTTAACCGCTTTTGTTTTTCAATTTTTCATATTACAATACGTAATACGGTGCGTTAAGCAAAGGACCCAAAAACTCGTGGCGCAAAATCGTCCGCTGGGACTTTTTCTGATAAGTCTGTTTAAACTGGGCAAGGCCGGGCTGCTGGTCGTGTTGGGCATCGGCGCGCTGAATCTGGTGGACCGGGACATCGGCGACTTGTTCATGCTGCTGATTTCAAGACTGCATATTGATGCGGAAAACCGCCTGGTCCAGCAAATCCTCCTGCAGCTTAACCTTATCGATGCGCACATGCTCCGGGAAATAAGCCTGGGAACATTTATTTTTGCCGCGGTCCTGCTGGTGGAGGGGTCCGGCCTGTTTTTCCAGCAGGTCTGGGCCGAATTCATGGCGGTGATAGAAACTGCGATCTTTATTCCTTTTGAGATTAAAGGCATCATACACCATTCTACAACCGCGCGGGGCATGCTTTTATTTGTAAATATTGCCGTGGTGCTCTATCTGCTGTATTTTATCCTGCGCAAAAACCGCTTGTCAAGACTGGAGCTTTCCGCCGCTTCCTCTTCGGTCCAGCCGGAAGAATAAAGGGAACGCATTTTAAAACGGGTTTATCAGGCGCCGGCAATGCCCGCCATTTCGGAACGCACGGACGGAATCAGGCGGGGGCTTACGCTTAAGCGGGTGATGCCGGTTTGCACCAGGCGCGTGGGAACGGATTGACGGCCGGCCATTTCCCCGCAAATGGAGAGCGGTTTGCCGGCTTCAGAGGAAGCCGCGCTTAAAAGACGCAAAGTTTCCCAGAGAATCGGATGATCGGGATTGTAATCGCGCGATACCAATTCATTGTTGCGGTCGACCGCAAAAAGATACTGGATAAGATCATTGCTGCCGATCGACCCGAAATCCACGATCTTGAATATTTCACGCGCCTGCATGCAGGCGCTGGGCACCTCGAACATGGCGCCGATCTTTATATTTTCCAGGGCATGTTCCACGCCCTGCAATATTTCGACGATCGCACTTGAGATTTGCTGCTGCTGAACGGCGTCTACGATCATGGGGACCATGATATTCACCGGCGCAATTTTGCTCAAGCGCCCGAGCGCGCGGATCTGCGGCTTGAGAATGTCGGGGCTGCCCAGCAAAAAACGGGCGCCGCGCCAGCCCAGATAGGGGTTGCTCTCTTTTTGAATGCGCATAAACGGCAGGGGTTTATCGCCGCCTACGTCAAGCAGGCGGAACGTTACCGGCTTGCCCGCCATAATATTGACGATTTCATGATAATACTCGAACTGTTCATCTTCCGTAAGGAGGCGTTCGGCCTTTAAAAAGGTGATCTCGGTCCGAAACAGCCCGATGCCGTCTGCATTGACTAAATGCGCCTGGTGAGCGTCCTCGACCAGGCTGGCGTTGGCGCAAACCTCCATCCCCGCGGGTGTCCGCAGGGCGACGACCGTGTCGGATTTCGCCCCTTCAAGCGGAATAAATGTCGCGATCTGCGCCGGGGTTGGTTCCAGAATTACCGTGCCGCTGTCGCCGTCGATCAAAAGCGTGCTGCCGCAGCGCACGTGCTGCATGATATCGCGCAAGCCCGTTACCGCCGGCACGCCGAGCGAGCGCGCAATAATGGCCGCGTGCGAC